>JBFESJ010000256.1:0-4659 GCA_041548585.1 Desulfobacterales bacterium
ACCCCTTTTTTACAACAAAACCAAGCGGGACAGGGCTTGGCCTTTCCATCGTTCACAGAATTCTCGAATCGTATAATACCTGGCTTGATGTTGAGAGTGAAGTCGGTGAGGGGACGCGATTTAGTTGGAAATTAGATCGGATAGACATGCCAACTTAATCTTGACACTTATATGTAAATAGGTTACAGATTCCGGTTTAATCATTCGAAAAGATGTATTTTTCTCATCGGACTTTAGTTTGTTGACAATTCTTTTTTGCAAAAGGGATTGTCAATAAAATGTCTTTCAAGATTCACACTGTTTATTTTGCATGATCTTTTAGCGTTGAGAGGATGGCAAAATTCAGGTAATAGATCGTCTAATTTTATAGTGGAAGCATATGGACAAAAAGAGCGCAGTCATAGAGAATCGAAAACAAAAGCTTGCGGACTTAAAAAATAACAATATTAATCTTTATCCAAACGATTTTGTTGTGTTGCATACTGTTCGCGATATCTTGGAAGCCATCGAAGGTTCACCCGACTCCCTCAAGCCCGATGCTCCTGTTTTTGTTGTTGCCGGACGGATGATGGCTGTAAACCGATTTGGCAAGACCGCCTTCATCAGATTCAGGGATCGTACCGGTCAGCTTCAGGCGTATGTGAGAAAAGACAAAATAGGAAACGAAACTTACCGACTTTTTAAACAAATGGATATCGGGGATTTCGTCGGCTTGAAAGGTGGAATGTTCAAAACCAGAACAGGTGAGTGGACGCTTCTGGCCGATGAATTAAAGCTTGTGTGTAAGTCAACGCGACCCTTGCCGGAAAAATTTCATGGGCTCAAAGATCCTGAAAAACGATATCGCCGTCGTTATATCGATTTAATAATGAATTCACATGTGCGCGATATTTTTAAAAAACGGAGCCAAATCATTCAGGCCATACGCACATTTCTTCTGGATCGTGATTTTCTTGAGGTGGAAACGCCGATGATGCAGCCTATCCCAGGCGGAGCAGAGGCTACCCCGTTTGTGACCCACCATAATGCTTTGGGCATAGATCTGTTTTTACGAATAGCTCCTGAATTGTATCTAAAACGTCTGGTTGTCGGCGGATTTGAAAGGGTTTTCGAAATCAACAGAAATTTCAGAAATGAAGGGGTTTCAACCCGGCACAATCCTGAATTTACCATGCTCGAATTTTATCAGGCCTATGCCAGGTATGAGCACATGATGGATCTCACTGAAGAGATGTTCCGTTTTGTAGCCCGGGAAGTCGTCGGTTCGACAACAATATCATACCAAGGAAAATCTATTGATCTGGGCAAAAAGTGGCGTCGGATGTCCCTTGCTTCCGCTTTAGAAGAATATGGAGGGATAGATGCAGGCCTGATGAACGACCGTGAAAGACTGCTTGAATTGGCTGCTTCAAAAAAAATCAAAATAACAAAAACCGGGCGTAAGGGAAAGATTATAACAAAGCTGTTTGATATTCTGGTGGAACCGAAGCTTTTGCAGCCCACATTTATTACAGGATATCCGGTTGAGGTTTCCCCCCTTTCCAGAAAGAATGAGACGGATCCAGATCTAACGGATCGATTCGAACTTTTCATCGCAGGCCATGAGATTGCAAACGGATTTTCAGAACTCAATGATCCTGAAGACCAAAAACAGCGATTTTTACAACAAACTGCTGACAGGGAAGCCGGCGATACAGAGGCACATTATATGGACAAAGATTACATTGAAGCTTTAGAGTATGGCATGCCTCCCACTGCCGGGGAGGGAATAGGGATAGACCGACTCGTCATGCTTCTGACAGATGCCGGCTCCATCAGAGAGGTTATTTTTTTCCCACACATGAAACCAATCGAAAGCGGTAAGACAAAATAAGTAATGGGCGATGGAAAAAAGCCATAAATCTATTCCCCACAACCTGTAAACCATATTATGTTATGATGCCTTTTGAATATTTCATAGGCGGCCGTTATCTCAGGGCCAAGCAAAAAGAGACGTTCATCTCATTGATTACCATACTTTCCATTTCCGGTGTTACTGTGGGAGTAATGGCGCTGATCGTAGTGATTGCTGTAATGGCGGGCTTTGAATCTGATCTTAAGCAGCGAATACTCGGTGTGGAATCTCACATTGTATTGATGCGCCACGACGGTTCCGTTGCCGACTATCAAAGAATATCGGAACAAATTAAAGAACTGCGCGGGGTGGAAGCTGCCACGCCGTTTATATACACTCAGATTATGCTACGATCATCATCCGGTGTTTCAGGGGCCGTTTTAAGAGGAATAGACCCGAAATCTGCCGGAGGTGTAATAAAAATTCTGGAAAATTCTGCTTTGCAGAATCTGAGTCAGATAGAGCAGCAGGAGAACTCGAAGCCCTTTGTACCGGGAATCATTCTTGGCAAAGAGCTTTCCAGAAATCTGGGGGTTGTCCAGGGTGATGCGGTCTACCTGATATCATCCCGGGGCATGATTTCTCCCATAGGATATCTGCCGGCAATGAAGCGTTTCAAGGTCGTGGGTCTCTTTGAATCCGGTATGTATGAATATGATGGATCTCTTGCGTATATCAATCTTACGGACGCACAGAGGCTGTTGCATATGGAAGGCGCTGTGACCGGCATTGAAGTGCGTGTCGATGATATTTATGATGCAAGGAGCATATCGAAAAAAATCGTTTCAAAATTAGGGTTTCCGTATTGGGCCAGGGATTGGATGCGAATGAATCAGAATCTCTTTTCTGCGCTTAAGCTGGAAAAGACGGTTATGTTTATTATTTTGGCACTTATCGTGCTGGTGGCTGCCTTTAACATTGCAAGTACGCTGATTATGATGGTGATGGGAAAAACAAAAGATATCGCTATATTAAAGGCTATGGGGGCGATGGACAGCAGCATCAGAAAAATTTTTATCTTCAAGGGTATGATTATTGGTGCCGTGGGAACCACGCTGGGTGTGTGCCTGGGGTTCACTATATGTAAGCTGCTGGAAAAATATAAATTTATTCAGCTTCCAGGAGATGTATACTACATTTCAACCCTTCCGGTGCGACTCGAGACACTCGATGTTGTTATGATAGCCTCTGCAGCAATGGTCATCTGTTTTTTGGCAACACTTTATCCTGCGAGCCAGGCATCAAAACTCAATCCAATAGAGGCTATCCGCTATGGTTGACACCCAAGACCTCGATAACACGTCTTCTATAGGCCGTTTTTTATCTGTCAGAGATCTATACAAGGGGTATGACAACAGCGAAGCGCGTATCGAGATCTTAAAGGGTTTAAATATAGATTTGAATGCCGGAGAGACACTTGCTATTGTTGGTGCTTCAGGAATCGGCAAATCGACACTGCTCCATATTCTGGGAGCACTTGATCGTCCCGATAGCGGGGCCTATTTTTTTAAAGGGGACGATATCTTTCTTTTCGATCAAACTAAACTTGCGCAATTTCGGAACGAAACCGTTGGGTTTGTATTTCAATTTCATTATTTGCTTCCCGAATTTTCGGCCCTTGAAAATACAATGATGCCGGCACTGATCCAAGGGCTGAATAAAAAAAAAGCCAGAGAGACTGCAGAGACGATGCTTGTCAGGGTCGGTCTTAAAGACAGATTAAATTTCAGGGCCGCCAAACTTTCAGGAGGTGAGCAGCAGCGGGTGGCCTTGGCCAGAAGTTTGGTGCTCAAACCTGAAATTCTTCTGGCCGACGAACCCACCGGCAACCTTGATAAGAGGAACAGCGAATATGTTCACAACCTGCTTCTGGAGTTGAATAGCGAGCTCAACATGACCTTGGTCGTGGTTACTCACAATATGGAACTTGCATCCTATATGTCACGCGGTATGACGATTATGGACGGTCAACTGGTTGAATTAAAAGGATGAGTATAAAAAAATCACAGGATTGCCTTTTGAAGTTGGATCATCCGATTAAGGTTTTAGTCGGTTCTCGGCAGGCTGAAATGAGATAATAAAGCAACGGTGTGGAGTAGAGAGTTTAGGTATTGAGAAATTTTATGTTTAGACATCTGATTCTGGTTGTCATTGCGGTGCTGTTATTTGTCCCGACTGTTTCCCGTTCTATGGATAACGTTAACGTGATTGTATTGCCCTTTGAAATCCATGCGGACAAAGATCTTTCATCTTTGCAGAGCGAAATTCTGAATGTAATTCAAACCTATATCAAGAAGGAAGGCGCCATTATTTTGACTCCGGAAGCCGTTTCTGGTACCACACCGTGGAAAACGACTCAAAGTTACGATGAAATCCGAAATTTTGGCGTAAGAAACGGCGCTGACTATGTTGTCTGGGGGAGCTTAACTCTGATCGGACAAAAATTCAGCCTGGATGTAAAAATGATAAAATCTTTGGGAGAAGTCCCCCCCCAAATTTTTATTAAAGAAGGCCAAGGTATAGAAAATTTATCCGGAATCGTGAAGCAACTTGCCAGTGATATCGGAATGAAAATTTTTAAGCGGGAAAAGGTTGCCGGTGTGGAGATTACCGGGAACAAACGAATCGAGTCTGACGCCATCAAAAGGATTATTAAAACAAAATCCGGCGATGTCTATCTTTCAAAGAGCCTTTCCGATGACTTGAAAGCGGTATTTGCAATGGGATACTTTGATGACATAAGGATCGAGGCTGAAGATTCACCT
>JBFESJ010000257.1:0-4658 GCA_041548585.1 Desulfobacterales bacterium
ACATCAAAAAACCGCCTTTTTTTGAAAATTTCAGTCTGGACCAGCTCAAAACTTTGGATGTGGCGGATGCCGGCGTGCTCTTACTGTTAGGAGACTCGGTGACAACAGACCATATTTCTCCCGCGGGCGCCATACCCGCCGAGTATCCAGCCGGAAAGTATCTTATCAGCGAAAATGTCGTTCCCGAAGCATTTAATTCGTATGGTTCGCGAAGGGGGAATCACGAGGTCATGATACGGGGAACGTTTGGTAATATCCGGATTAAAAACAAATTGGTATCCCCTAAAGAGGGAAGTTTTACACTCAAGTTTCCGGACAAAACCCAAATGTTTATCTACGATGCAGCCATGGAGTACATTCAGGAATCAAAACCTTTGGTGGTTTTGGGTGGCAAAGAATACGGCACGGGTTCTTCCAGGGACTGGGCTGCCAAGGGAACAGCCCTTTTGGGAGTCAAAGCGGTGATTGCAACCTCATTTGAGCGCATACACCGGAGTAACCTGGTTGGAATGGGGGTGCTGCCATTGGTATTCAAAGAAAATGAGAATCTGGAAACTCTGGGTCTGACAGGTTCGGAAACCTTTTTCATTAAAGGCATCACAGATATTCACCCGAGAAAAGAACTGTCCGTAAAGGCGGTTCAATCGGATGGAAAGGAAATTTCTTTTGAGGTTATCGCGCGACTCGATACGGAAGTAGACGTCGACTACTTTGTCAATGGCGGAATTCTCCAGTATGTACTGCGAAAAATCCTTTCTTGAAAAGATTAATGACCCAAATTCAACACGTCAAACAAAAAGCTAATAAAAGGAAAAGACTATGGAAGAACATACCACGCTGGATATATTAAAGCAGGCGATTTTGCTGGAACGAAGGGGTAAAGCATTTTATGAAAACATTGCCGAAAAGGCCGAAAACAAGGCGGTTCAGGACGTTTTTGACCTGCTGGCCAAGGAAGAACAAAAACACATCCAAACGCTGTCCGAGCAGTTCAAGGCATATCGAAAAGACAAAAAATTCATCCCTGGTGATCTTTATCAAAAAGACACCGGCAGCGTTGCATCCAAGGTCCTGACACGAGAAATCAAGGAGAAAATATCGGCGGCCGGTTTTGAAGCGGCCGCGATCTCCGCAGGTATCGCCATGGAGGAACGTGCCATCCAACTTTACGCAAAGAGCGCGCAAACTGCATCCGATCTCGAAGCCAAAGCCTTATACGAATGGCTTGCAACCTGGGAGCGCGATCATTTGAACATGCTGGTGGATATCGATAAAGCGTTAAAGGAAAAAATCTGGTTTGATAATAAATTCTGGCCTTTTTAATTGAATGTCAAGTCGTTGCTTGACAATGTGTTTTTGGTAATTAAATATTAAAGAAGACACGTTTATGGAAGCGATACAAAATAAGTGTATGTTTCTTCCTAAATGACAGCTAATAAAATGCTGATTCATTGAGGATGTTTATCTTTTTCTCATTTTATTTGCGCTCATATGAAAGGAGGTAGAATTATGGCTTATACTTGCAAAAATTGTGGTGCGGTGGCGGATGCGCCCGGGCATCTTTGTAATCCCTGTGGCGAGGCGGAAAATTGTAGTTTTTGCGGATCACACAAGGTGGAACATTCGCATATGTGCAAGGATAAATTGTCCGCCATGAAATACGTATGTGGTGGGTGTGGCCGTGTGGCCATGGAAGACAAACATCTCTGCAAACCCACACCCATTGGCTAATTGATCATTAAAGATAAAAATTGCGGCGGAATCTTAAGTTAAGCATTCTGCCGCAAAGAATTTCTGTTATAAACTACCCTGAAAAATTTAATCGGTTATGAAATTTACGCCTGTTACGGAATTGGGTTGACAGAGTATTAATGGTGTCAAATTTGGACGGCCCGACGGGCTATAACGATACTGCGGGACGAACGGAAAGGAACTCTCTTAGACGTGCGGTTGCCATCCGAGGAATAAGCTGTTTCATATCCTGATCCACCTCAAATCGTTTAATTTTCCAGATTTTTACGATGAAATCGTTCCCCAGATGTGTATCCCCCTCAACCGTTGAATAAACTTTTTGGAAAGCTCCGATGAAATACTGTGTTCAAAAACATCCCCTTCCGGGGTTATTCCCCTTATTTTACCATCTTTTAAAAACATCCTAAGAAGCTTTAATCCGGTTTCCATCCGGTCTTCCAAATTCCAAATCAGGTCATTATTCATTGAAGCGTCGGGAATGTTAACACCCTTGTCTTTTAAAAGTTTTATAAAATTAAGGATTCTTCCCAGCCTGAGAAGGGTAACCGATTCTATCCTGGTGGTGGTGTGTGATAAAGGCAAAGCGCTGGAGCGCATGAGAGAAAATTCATCGGGAAGTATATTAAGTTGCGAACACAATTCAAAGTCATTACTTCCGGGAGCCGGGTAGAAAACGGATACGCCGGAAAGCACTCTTCTTTGGGCGAGAAAAATCAGGTCCGATAGGGAATCCTCTGCGCTTTGGAATGGGGCCCCGACAATCACATACCCCACGGCGTTGAGACCGTATTTTTCTGCAAGAACAAGCACGTGGTCAAAAGCTTCCCGAACATCAGGTCTGTTGAAGCGCCTGAGCTGTGCCTCGGAAAACGAGCCCAATGATAGGTTCAGGGTTTTGAAACCGGCTGCTTGCATGGCACATACCAACGCTTCATCCAGGGAGGTTGGAAGAAGTCCGTTCATGGCCCTGAGTTCCAGTCCGAACCCGTTGAAACGGTGTTTTATTTCGTGTAAAAGGTGAAGGAGCCATTTTTTGTCCAGAGAAAGATTTTCATCTTCAAATTCGATAAACCCGGCGTTAAATCGAGATACGGCCATTTCGATTTCTTTGACCACGGAAGTTACGCTTCTACGACGATAGGGCACTTGGGACGATGCGCCCACGGCACAGTATGTGCATTTCATGGGGCATCCCCGGCTGGCGGTGATCACGGCACTTCCTTTGGCGCCCCGTTTATAAAAATGTTGATTTATCAGATGGGTTGCAGGCAAAGGAAAATGATTCGGGGCAATCATTGCGGCCGGGTCATTGAGTTGAAGGGTTCCGTCGTTTTTGCGAAACACAATCCCGGGTATTGAAGCATAATCGGTTTCTGTTTTGAGGGCCCTGGCAAGTCGCGGCATGGATACCTCGCCTTCTCCCCTTAAAACAAAATCAACCGCTTTATTCTCCAAAACACTGATGGGCAGGGAGCTGGGATGGTGGCCGCCCAGTACGATTTGGCATTCAGGATGAAATTTCTTGACGGAAGCTGCAACGCTTAAAGCATCTTCAACATAGGGCGTAAACAGGGCGGAAATTCCAACCAGAAATGCCCCGGAATCCTTGGCAATTTTACCGATATATTCAAAACTATACCCAAAATGTCGATAATGATGAAACAGCCCAAAAGGAGATCGATCCGGCTTTGGGTAATATTCTCGGAGATACTTCATTTCCTGGGGAAGGTCGATGATTCGGGATTTGGAAGTGGCAAGCCCGTCAAAGATTTCCACCGAGAATCCCTCTTCAAGAAGAACTGCAGCAATACAAGCAAGCCCGTAAGGAATCGTTCTTTTTGATGTCAGGTAAAAATCCCTCACCGGCGGCTGTATGAGAAGAATGTCCGTCATTGTGCTTACCCGGAATTTTGGGCTGTTATGGATGCCATGTCAACTTGATGTAAGATTTTATTTGCTTTTGAGTGGCTTTAAGGATCGTTCGAAAGAACTGACGGTGCCTACCATTTTATGAGCGCACTTCCCCAGGTCAATCCGCCACCGAAAACCGGAATGCAAATCAAATGCTTTGGCTGAATATATTGCTTTCGAACAGCTTCATCAAGCGAAATGGCGCAGGATGCCGAAGAAATATTTCCATATTTGTGAATCGTAAGATAAAATTTATCGAAAGGAATTTTTAAAGATTTTGAAATGTTCTGAAACATCCTGAGATTTGCCTGGTGGGGAATAAACCAGTCGATGTCCTGGATATTGACATGGTTAAACCGAACAGCCTCCTTGATCGATTCAATAAAATGCCTGACCGCTATCCTGAAGCTTAAGTTTGCTTCAAAAATGTTTAAAAGGTGTTTTTCCTTATCCACGCTTTCATGAGAAATGGGAGTGGTTTTTGAACCTCCTCCGGGTAACAAAAGATTCTGTCCATCGGCCCCATGGGTGTGTATATGCGTGGACAACAGTTCAGGCCCTGTGTTGTCCCATGTCAACAGAGCGGCGCCGGCTCCGTCACCCCAAAGAATACAGGTGGCGCGATCCTTCCAATTCAGTGTTCGGGTCATCACTTCCGACGCCACCACAAGCACATATCGGCATGTTTTGTTTTTGAGATATTGTTCGGCTATATTCAATCCGAAAATAAAACCCGAGCAGGCTGCTGTGATGTCAAACGTTATTGCTTGAGGCGCATCGAGTTTGGCCTGTAGAAAATTGGCAGCCGAGGGGCAGCACATGTCAGGTGTAATGGTGGCCACGATGATGAGATCTATGTCCTTGGCGGTTAAACCGGCCATATCCATCGCCATGACAGCAGCTTCATAACCCAAATCCGAGGTGGCGACCCCCGGGTCTGCAATTCTTCTCTCCCGAATGCCGGTCCGCTGGACTATCCAATCATCTGTTGTATC
>JBFESJ010000258.1:0-4656 GCA_041548585.1 Desulfobacterales bacterium
AGATCAAGTAAAAAAAGAGACAAAAACGGCACGGCCGAAAATGCCACACCCAGCCCCAGCATGCCGGAAACGATGGCCAATATGGCCAAGCCCACAGTCATTATTATGACCGTATTCATAGATTCTTTCTCCTTAACTGCAATAACAATTTGACGCCGTTATGGGCCAAAACGTTCGGTTTGCGCGGGGCCGTAACTGACCTCGAAGACCGGCACTCAATGGGGCTGCAGCGCCTTTTCGACCCGCTTTATCAGTTTTTTCTTGATAAAGGTAAGCGCCCCTTCTTTATCATCGTCCAGGGCAATGGCCAGTATTTCCTGAATTTCGGGTGTGTCCAGCTCAACCCGAATTTTTTTCAGTTTCATAAAACCCTCCAATCAAAATTGGGTTTGCAAAACTCAGGTATTTGATGCATCAACAATGTGGATCCAGCGAACACCGTAGTCCCCCATTAAAACCTTTATTTTCCCTTTATTTCCGGGAAGTTCATCAATAAGGTTTTTTTCAATGTAAAGCTCGATTCCGTTTGCTTCAAAAAAAACATATTCCCGGTTATTTATGGGTTTGCCGATCCGACCGATCGGCCCTTTGATACTTCTTCATCACCCGATGACGGTGGCGCTGTTGAAAACAGACATGACACCGCCCCTATCTAAAATGAACCTGATTAGAAAATCAGATAGATATATGTGATCATATTTCATGTTTCCTCGATTAATTGTCTGTTTGGTCATGGATGAAGCGGATTATAAACTACTCACAAAAGGATAGATAATAAAATAGATTCCCAAAAGACCGATGAGCATACCGGCACCTTTTCTGAACCAGTTGCCAGCATCCTGCCATGTGCTATTTTCCAGCAGCCGTCTGACCGCGGCGGTGGAGCTGCCGGCAATCACGATCGGCAGACAGTGGCCTACAGCAAACAGTACAATAAACAGAATTCCGGCGGCCAGTTTTTGCTGGATCGTAATAATCGCCAGAATCGGGGCAATAAATCCGAACGTACAAGAACCTGAAAGAACTCCGTACGCCAGACCCAGGGCAAAGGAACCGAACAGACCCTTTAAGCTTAGACGATACAGCAAGCTGCCGGACATGGAACATTTCTCAACGCCCAGCATGCCCAGGGCCAGCCAGACCAAAAGGAGCCCGATTAAAATCTGCCAGTAATTCCCCACGTCTCCAAGCATCCGGCCCAGCAATGCGCAAACAATGCCGATCACGGTGATGGTGATAAACAGCCCCAGCGTAAACAGGGCCGCATAAAAACCCGCCTGTTTGGGGGTCAATGCCCGGTGCTGGCCGCCCACATAGGCGATGATAAGCGGGATCGATGCCAGATGACACGGACTGAACAGCACGCTGATCATTCCCCAAACGAAACATCCCAGGGCGGCAATCACAGTACCCCCGGCAATCCACTCGTTTACGGTCAGAAAAAATGACTCAATCATAGGGTTCCAGACATATTGAATGTGGTTCGATTTACTTGACGCCCATCTTTTTCAATATCGCAGTAATATCTTTTTCAGGCATGAAGCCAACATGCCGATAGACCTCTTTGCTGTTCTTATCGAAAAAGATTTGCGTAGGAATTGACCGGATGCCGAATCGATAGGCCTGTTCACGGTGCTCCCAAACGTCAATAAAGGCGATCACAGCCTTGCCCTTGTATGCTTTTTCCATCTTTTCCAAGATCGGTGCCATCATTTTGCACGGGATGCATTTTTTGGCACCCAGATCGATCATGGTGACCATTCCCTTGACCGGCAAATTATTGAACCCGTCCGCTTTAGCAATCTCCAACGACGGTACCAATAAAACCAAAAACACGAAAGCTGTGAAACAGGTTGCTGGTCTTAATTTTTTCACGTTTGTTTTCATATTCTAATTTTGTATTTAGATAATCATATGAAACGACTATTTATTGAGCCATGACTTGACATCTTCTTTTGTGGGAATCTTTCCAACACTTTTTACTTCACCGTCGATAACCACCGCAGGAGTACCGAAAACACCATAGCCGGCGATCTCCATGATATCGGTAACCTTTTCTACCGTGGCATCGACACCAGCCTCTGCCACAGCTTTCTTTACGTTTTGTTCGGTCTGTTCGCATTTTGGGCAACCCGGACCCAGCACTTTGATTTCCATGTCTTCCTCCTGTCAAACTTTTATGTTTTGTATCTGAAATACTTAAAGACAATCACAAAAACACGAAGGTTGGAAAGCACGAAAATTTTGTTATGATTTGAAATATTCCGGCCGCTTGGCGCTGGGAGTCTCATTTTTCTTTTTCGTGTTTTCCTTCTTTCGTGCTTTCGTGATAACTCTTTTTGATCTAACTCTTTTTAATTTGAGGCATTTGCTGCTTCGATTAGCCATTCCTTGAGTCTATTTTTGGTCGGTACAGATCCCACGGCTTTTACTTCGCCGTTAATGATCAGACCAGGGGTTCCCATAACACCGTAACCGCCGATTTCTACTGGATCCCGAATGTGTTCAAGGTCGGCGGCAATATTGAGTTCAGCCATCACCGCCATGATATCCTGCTCGAGCTTATCACATCGGGGACATCCCGGCCCTAAAACTTTGATTTCTAATCCGCCACTCTCCTGGTCCTCAAAGGGTTCTCCGACAAATTTTTTGTATTCTCTTAAAAACGCCTGTCCGTAAACATCTTTTGTTCTCTCGCTGATATAATTTTTTTGGGACAAGCGTTTTAACATCTCAGCCTTGATTTCGTCATCGGTTCTATCTGCAGATTTATTGGCCACTTCTTCCAAAATCGGTTTCAAACCGATGATTCCGGTCGGTTGTCCGCCGACGCTGATGCGTGTTATTTTATCTTCTGACATGATGTTGTTCCCCCGTTTTTTATCTGCTTAATCACGAAAAAACGAAATTTAGAAAGCACGAAATATTTTGATTGTCTTTTTCGTGTTTTCATTCTTTCGTGCTTTCGTGATTATATGTTCTTGTTTTATCTATATCCCAGCTATGCGTAAAAAGCACCGAAGATCATCCCGCTGATGGTGGCCATAATAACCACCAGGATGATATACGCAACCGTCTTCTTGGTGCCCAGCACACTTCGGATCACCAGCATATTCGGCAGACTCAGCGCAGGTCCTGCGAGCAAAAGCGCCAATGCCGGTCCCTGGCCCATGCCTGAGCCAAGGAGCCCTTGCAAAATCGGCACCTCCGTAAGCGTAGCAAAATACATGAATGCGCCGGCAACTGAAGCAAACAGGTTTGCTCCCAGCGAGTTTCCGCCCACCAGGCTGCTCACCCATTTCGACGAGATAAGGCCCTCAGAACCGGGCCGCCCCAGAAGAAGTCCTGCCACCAGGACGCCGGCAAAGAGAAGCGGCATGATCTGCTTGGTAAAATCCCAGGAAGAAAGAAACCAGTTTTCAGTCTCTCCCCGAGTGGTGGTGGTCAGCCACACCAACCCGATGATCCCTGTGGAAAACGCGATGAGCGGCTCCTGTGGGAAGAGAAGTGCCAGAACCAGGACTGCCGCGCCGGCCAGGACAACTTTATAGGCTTTAACTTTAAACCAGGCGATAAGAAGTATTCCCAGAATTATAGCAAAAAGCCCGGTCATCAGCCACTTGATGCCGTAGATGGCGTTCCACAAACCAACAGGCTCGGTCGGCTTTCCCCAGGTGGCAAAAATAAGAATAAATACCATGGTGGCGAAATAGATCACATTTTGCCACAGGGGTTTTTCCACATCGGGTTCAGGCATGTGCAATGCCGCCTGGACCTTTGCTTCTTCTTCTTTTCTGAAAAGAAAATGCATGATCAGCCCGATGACGATGCTAAAGATTATCGCCCCTACCGCACGGGCCGTACCGATGGCCAGTCCGAGAACACGGGCCGTCAGTACAATGGCCAGCACATTGATGGCCGGACCGGAGTAAAGAAAAGCGATGGCGGGTCCCAGACCGGCACCCCGTTTCCAGATGCTCGCAAAAAGCGGTAAAACCGTACACGAACAGACCGCCAGGATGGATCCGGATACGGATGCGACACCATACGCCAGCACCTTTTTGGCGCCGGCGCCCAGGTATTTCATGACCGCGGCCTGGGACACGAAACAGGCAATGGCGCCGGCAATGAAAAAGGCCGGCACCAGACAGAGAATCACATGCTCCTGGGCGTACCATTTTGCAAGGGCAAGGGATTCAATCACGGCACCGGTGAATCGGCTGTTGTCAACAGGGAGCCAGAAAAAGATTAGAAAACCGCCCAAGATAACGCTCAGCGGTTTCCAAATGGTCTTCCAATCGATTAGACTCGGTTCGACTTCTGTTTCAGTTTCTTCAGATCCTTTTAGCGTTGCCGGTGGTTTTTGGGTTATTGTTGCGTTACTCATCGTTCATCCTCCTTAAATATTGTCCAACCATAAATGGCCTTTTTGTCCAATCCCTGCGTCTGCCCTGTGAAATGCGGAGCCTATTTCTCTGGGGTTATGCTCAAAAAATAATCCACCTGAGGCGGATAAATCCTTCGAATATTAAACATATGCCTGTGGTTATTTTTTTCGCATGCCCCCGCCCAAAGTCCGGGATCTTCAACTTGACCTTGAACGAAAATCCTCATTTCTGGATGGACAATAACTAATGATGGATTCGCCTGAAACAA
>JBFESJ010000259.1:0-4608 GCA_041548585.1 Desulfobacterales bacterium
CGATCTCACCATCTTGGACGGAAGCGTGGGGTTGGCCAGCCATCACCTCGGAGGACCGGAATGCAGTCCGCGTGTGGGCAAGCTCATCGGAGGCTTCGACCCCGTCGCAGTGGATGCATACGGTGCAGGGCTTCTTGGGGTCGACTGGAGGGGTGTGGAGCACATACGCCTTGCGCACACGGTCATCGGCCGCGCAGATTACCCCGCAAAATATAAATCCGAATTCGGTAACAGATGATCTATATGGTTTATCTATCCTGGACAAGCCGGAAAAGTTTTTTTATCACGAAATCACGAAAAAAATAATCATAAAATTTTGTGCTTTCCCTATTTCGTGTTTGTTTTTATTTTTTTTCACAACATTTTCCGTGTGGCCACGCCCAGGATTCCCATTTTTTTCAGCTCAAAGGCATCCACAAGATGCAGGCCCGCCTCATCCAGAGCGTTTCGCAAATCGGAACTGGTAAAGCGATTGTGTTCGGGATGGAGAAGGATGTGCTTGGTGATCACGTTCTGATACAAGGAAGGGTAAAGCTCCTCGATATAATAAACGCCGCCGGTTTTCAAAACCCTGGTGATTTCCGTGAGGGCCCGGCGCCAGTCGGGAACATGATGCAAAAATCCGAATCCGAACAACGCATCCAATGTATCTGATTTGAATGGGAGATCAATGGAGTCTCCGACATACATATTCACCGTATTTTTGGTCGCCATGGAAAGATATGTTTTCGCCCCCTGAATCATTTTAATGTCCAGGTCCAGGATGTGGAGTCGGGAGGGTCGAAACGCTTTGAGGATGAGTTTTGCGCCCGCTCCCCGGCCGCACCCCACCTCCAAGATGGTTGCCCCTGGCCTCAACGGCATCATTTGTTTCAACCATTTAATCTCTATGTGTTGCTGAAATACCCTTAAGGGGTTGTTGACCACCCACCGTTCAGCCCAGTTCAATTTCATGGTTATACCTTCTTTTTATTGCGATGCTCAAAATATCGTTCCCCTTCAAAGACAGCATTTGGCCGATGTGTTTCCGACCGAACCATTTGGGAGCATTTGATCCAGCGTTTCTGGTGAAGCGTATCGACAATTCCGCTTTAACAGGATAAACCACGCCCGAGGCGGATAAAGCGGAACATCTTCATGAGAATTATTATTGGCCTTTGAAAGCGGTCTCATTTCGTCGCCAAATGGATCATCGCTATGCCATTGGTCAGCTTCCGTGTCGTCACATGTGAAAATCCCACCTGTTTCAAAACGGCCGTCAGCTCATCCGGCATTGCAAAGGTTCGTATCGACTCGGTAAGATGCATGTATGCTTTACTTGATCCCGCGATGACCCCACCGAGCGCCGGCATGACATGAAATGAGTAAATATCATACAGCCACCGGAATACCGGCGATGTCGGTTTCGAGAATTCCAGACACATCATTTTCCCACCGGGTTTCAGCACGCGGCACATCTCTTTGAACCCCTGATCCATATGGGTCACATTTCGGATTCCGAAGCCCACCATGGCGGCATCGAAATGCCCATCCGTAAAAGACACGTGCTCTGCATCCCCTTGAACAAACCTGATGCGTTCCCCTGATGCAAACGCGTTTACCTTGTTTACCCCGGCCTCGATCATGGCCCGGTTGATGTCATATATGATCACCTGACCGGATCTGCCGACGGTCCCTGCCGCCAAAATCGCCAGATCGCCGGTGCCGCCGCAAACATCCAGCACCCGGTCTCCGGGGCTCAGGGCCATCATCCTGACGGCGGTGCGCTTCCAAAGATGGTGTATGCCGAGGCTCAACAGCGTATTCATCAAATCGTACCTTTGAGCAACCGAATTGAAATGTCGCAGAACCCATTGCGACTTTTCATCCTCGGGAACTTTCCGGTAACCGAAATATGCCGTTTTCATAGAACGCTGGTCGTTCTCAGATCGATTCTGTCGGCGATCTTCATCAAGCCATTTTTTTCGTTTCATCAATATCACTCGGTATTGTGCATACAAGCTAAAATTTTTGGCCACTTTAACAAAGGACCTTTAAAGTATCAAGCCATATCCCAAAAATTAAATATAGGAAACGCTTTCGGCAAGATGATCGATATATCCAATCAAATCTATATAAAAAAATCGATTGGGATTCAAATGTATTTGCCATGATTTTAGATGAAATAAAGCTTGATGTGTTTTTGGCGACATACTAATAATGGCAAACAGTTCGTTTTTTTGACCTTTCATGCCTGAATTTTGAACGAGCCGGAGGCTTTTATATGTTCTGTTCAGATCGCAAAACAAAATCACATTTTGTCCAAATGATATCTCGATCAAGGAATACACGTCTGTTCATTGGGTTATGGATCGACATGCTTTTTTTCTTTGTGATTATCCTTCCGATTACAGCAGAAGCAACGGATCATACTAAGATGATAAATTGCGATATCCATCATGGCACTTGCACCCAGAGCCTTCAGGACACAGATGTTATCCTTGATATCAACCCCAAACCGGTCAAAGCCATGACAGACCTAAAGTTCATGATAACACTGACCGGGAAACAACCCGTATCCCAACCTTATATTGATCTTTCAATGCCGGGCATGAAAATGGGCCCCAACCGGGTGTCCCTTAAATCTAACGGAAAAGGCGTTTATACGGGATCAGGCATTATCGTTCGATGTCCCAGCGGAAAAAGAATTTGGAAAGCAGCGATCACCGTTCCGGATACAGGATCCGTGGAGTTTATTTTCGATGTCATCTATTGAGGCCCTGTACATTGCCTTTTTTACAACCGGTTTTTTCGTGGGTTTCGGACACTGTATTGGCATGTGCGGTCCCATTTTTGTTTCCTTTTCTCTTAATTTAAGGACCAAAGGGGTTATGGCTCCGAACCTGCTGTACCATGTCGGCCGGATTTCGACCTATGTTGTTCTCGGTGGCGTTATGGGTGCCACCGGTGCTTTTACCCGGATAACCGCCGGCATTGGCGGAATACAGAAGGGTGCGATGATTTTTGCGGGTCTTGTTATCATCGTTATGGGGCTTGGCATGAGCGGATGGATTCCACTGGGACGAATTTTCGGGGATTATTACCGTCCCGAAGGAATAATTTCCCGGAGCTTTCGCAAATTGTCCGGCGTACAATCGACAGCGGCTTTTCTGCCCCTTGGTCTGCTGCTTGGGCTGCTGCCGTGCGGGCCGGTTTATACCGCCCTGATTGCCGCGGCAAGGTTGGGCATGGAGATTCAAAATTCTTTTAAAGCCGTTCTTGCAGGAATGGGATTGATGGCCGCATTCGGCATCGGAACCATTCCCGCACTCTTTTTGGTTGCCAGGCTTTCCGGTATGGGCTGGTTGAAATCAAGAGAAATGATTTATAAGATCAGTTCGGTACTGATGATTGGTGTGGGGATATATTTTTTAATCCAGGGCCTGCGATTTTGATGATATAAAAATGGCGAATAAACCTTGGTTAGTGTCCTTCCATGAATCAAAAATGAACACAATGGGTGTACAATTCAGAAATGAGTAGTTTTTGTTCTGATCAAGCCCGCACAAGGGTTTGCGGTGATGCGTACGTCTGTACGCCGCAGCCGGAAACCCGCGGAGAACGCAGAGCAGGACAAAAAGGGCCATTAATGGATGGACAGTAGTTACATGCTTGACAAATACCCTTGCTTGATGCAGTAATACCCTAAAGGACTTCCGGTTTGCCCGGGTGAGGAGGTGTAAACTTGAAAGAAGGAAAATGCCCCAAATGCGGATCTGAAGAAATCTATGCGGGTGTTGAGATATTGCCGAAAAGCGGTCCGTTCGGCAGCAACAGCATACCCATAAGCATTGTTTCCATTGCCGCGCTTGACAATTATGTTTGTACGGATTGCGGTTATCTCGAACGGTATATTGCGGATTCCGAAAAGCTGAAAGAAATCGTTAAAAAGTGGCCAAAGGCCAGTGAGGTTGAGCACGAAAACGCCTAACCCGAATGTCTCATGAAGAACATCAAAAATTCTGATCGGTGAGAAATCCGGGCTAAAATCTCAAATCCGAAATTCCATATTTTCAGGGGACAACAGAGTGAAAGAATTCTGGCGGCTTGGAAAAATAATCCGAATCCTGGTCAAACATGGCTTTGGAGATATTACCGAAAGACTTTTTAAAAGAACTGAAACGAAGCCCATTGAGAAAGAAGAAAAGGAATGGATGGCTCAAAACGGCTTTCCTTCCCCCCACCGTGTCCGGTCCGTTTTAGAAGAACTCGGCCCCAGTTTTATTAAACTCGGCCAATTGTTCAGCACTCGGGCCGACATCTTCCCGCCCGAATACATTCAAGAGTTTACAAAACTTCAGGACCAGGTGCCGCCGGTACCATTCAACCATATCAGGGATATCATCCAAAAAGAACTCAGACGACCCTTGGAAGACATCTTTGCCGAGTTTACACGGGAATCCATGGCTGCCGCTTCTGTAGCACAGGTTCATATGGCCAAGCTTTTCAGCGGAGAACAGGTGGCTGTCAAAGTCATCCGGCCCGGCATTGACAAGGAGATCCGAAAAGACATCCGCTTGATGTACGCCATTGCGAAAAGGGCTGAAAAAGCCTTTGAAATGGCCCGAG
>JBFESJ010000260.1:0-4594 GCA_041548585.1 Desulfobacterales bacterium
GCCTTGACAATGTCCCGTTTTTTGTTGAGTCTGGTAGTTTTCATCGAAAAATCATCTCATGAATTAAGGGTGAATAACGAAAGGAATACTGAATGAATAATTAGACAATAACTTTAAGTGGATCCTAGAACCTATGTATAGCGGATGGTGTTGACAATTGCAACAGGTTTTATAAAAAAAGACAGGAACCTATTGTCAGGGATCAGGGGTCGGGTGTCCCCGATAAATCGGGATCTACGCTTCGCTTCGACCCCGCTGGACGGGATTTCCGCTACGCTTCAACAGGCAAGGTGGCGGGGGTTAGAAGTCAGGATTAAGGGGAAAGGAATCAAGGAAATAGTAAATAGGGACCAGGGGTCGGAGGGCAGGATTTATCTTGAACATCGCGGATGATTGCATTAGACAAATAAGAACTATCACGGCCTCAACGAGAGGCTGCACATACGATATGTCAACACATTCACCTCCAGGTATCAAAATGGGTAGAAGACCTTTTTGATCGCATGCGCTCTAAATCAAGGGGGAAAGCAACATGTCACCACAAAAAGTGGTCATCTTAAACGGGGCCAAAAACGAAGACGATGACTTAACGTCTCCTTTTTCACTGCTGAATAATGTATTGGTCGACGGGGCTTTCGATGTACAGAGCTTTCACTTAAAAGAGATCAAACTGGCCCATTGTACGGGATGTTTCGGTTGCTGGATTAAAACACCGGGAATTTGTGTGGCCAGGGATAAAGGTCGTGAGATTATCCAATCCATTATAGGTTGTGATGTCGTTATTCTTTTTACACCGGTGACCTTTGGCGGATATTCGTCCCCGCTCAAAATTATCGTTGATCGATTTATTCCACTGATATCGCCATTTTTTGGAAATTACCATGGAGAAACCCATCACGATCCGCGCTACCCGCGTTACCCGCGGTGGGTGGGAATCGGGGTTCAGCGTCATCCCGATACAGCGGAAGCCGAACTTTTTAAAACATTGGTGGGCCGGAATGCCATTAATTTCCATGCGCCAACCTTTGCTGCTGATGTTATGAACATCGATGACGATCACGAAGCGATGACCCAAAAACTGCAGGGGCTCCTTTCACGAAAAGATCCCAAGCCGGTTGACAACGTGGCGTCTTTTTTCCCAAAAGTTGATATGAGATCTTTGGTCGATACCAGGGAAGGCACCCGACATGCATTGCTTTTGATCGGCAGCCCGAAACTAACGCAACGTTCGACATCAGCCATATTAGGGGAGCATGTGCTGGAAATATTGAGAACAGCCGGTTGGACCACCAACCTGTACCATTTGAAAGCGAGTCTCAACCGTGAAAAGGGAAAGACCGAGTTGTGTTCGGCAGTGGATCGCGCCGACCTCGTGATTTTGGCTTTTCCGCTTTATATTGATGCCCTGCCCCATCTCGTAACCCGGGCCTTGGAAGTGATCGCCACGCACAACAACACATTGACGGATAAGAAAAATCAACAGATCTTTACCATTATCAACAATGGTTTTCCGGAATATGATCATAATGCGCTGGCATTGGCTATTTGTCATGGTTTTGCAGAACAATCCGGTTTTTCCTGGGCAGGATCGCTGGCCATGGGAGCCGGTGAGGCCCTGGGCAGAGGGCAGGAACTCACCCAGCCAAAACGCGAGGGACCACCTGTCAAACATGTGATCAAGGCATTGGATATGGCCGGTGCGGCTTTGGCCAAAGGAAATACCGTGCCGTTTGAGACCCAAAGACTCATCTCAAAGACACCTATACCCCTGGCCTCTTTTGGGATTTGGCGCTGGATGTTTAAAAAAATTGGCAAAAATTTTTGGATACAAAAAGCCAGTGAAAAAGGTGTAAGCAAAGATCGATTGTATGCAAAACCCTATGCGGACTAGCTGCAGGGATCAGGGGTCGGGGACCGGATGTCAGGTTTCAGATATCAGGGATCAGGGCTTGCCCGCCTTCTTTCGTGCTTTCGATCTTTCGTGTTTTCGTGATTACGTTCATCCTTCCTTGTCCAAAACATAACTCATCCATACATCCCCGGATCCTGTTTTGGAAACAGACGTAGAAAAGTCACACACCTTGAACCCCAGGGTGTAAAACATTTCCCGGACCTTTGGGTCATCCCACAGATAAAAAGTCCTGCCATCCGGATCTTTCAGGTCTCCACTGCCCTCTTTTAGCGTGATTAAAACACTTCCATTATCGGGTATTGCCGATGTGATGTTTTGAAAAACATCTAAAAATCCTTCGTGGGGCACATGCACCAGGGCGCCGACGAGCAAGACGGCGTCAACGAGGATCGAGGAAAAATCGTATGTCTCGAAATCCCCTTCGATGACCTCGCATCCGGCATTGTCCCTTGCAAGTTCCGCAAGCCCCGGGGACCGCTCAAAACCGATCACATCAAAGCCTTGCTTTTTCATCCAGAGCAGGTCACGGCCGCTGCCGCACCCCACGTCCAGGATAAACGCTTCTGCCGGAAGCCTTTTAGCAAACGGATCTAAAAACGATGACGGATCAATGGAAAATGTTTTTTCGTGGTACGCTTTGTAATTTTTTTGGTAAAAATCTGGCATGTTAACTCCTTTGAACTACAGGGTTCGAGGATTCCCCGGTTAAATTCGTCCCAGTTAAACAAAAAACGGACGGGTTTCACCCCGATGGAATATAAACTTCAAATGCATTCCATTGGGCACAGCAGGATAAACTCTACTCCTTTTCTCAGAAAAATTTAACAGGGCGAGCAAGGATTTTATTCACCGCCTTGCCTGTCCCGTAAAGCGGGGGTCTCAGGCTCGCTCGAGTCGCCCCGATGAAAAAAATGAACGGTTCTAATCAAAATGGGATCGCGCTTTTTTTATGGCCTCGTTCAGGGCATGCCACGCCTTATCCACGCCTTCTTTAACGTCTTTCCACGCTTCTTCACCGGCGTTGTCGATTTGATCCAGTTTCCGACTCATTTTTTCGCGCTTTTCTTGAAGGGTTTTCAATTGGTCTTCATATTTCTTTTTTACGTCAACTTTGGCATGTTGGGCTTTTGCCTCCAGCTTGTTGCGTTCAATGCTCCACTTGTAGTTTAGATCATCGAACATTTCCTTCATCTTTTTTGAATAGGAATCTTTGGTTTCCATATCTTCCTCCATGAATTGATGACAATGATTTTTGTTCGACAGGCTCCGGAGATATCTGAAAATTTCAGGATATCAGAATGAGCAGGTTGTCATTTTGATGCTAAAAGCCTATCGACTTTTGACTTTACCAGCATCATTATTAGATTTCCTAAGTTTAATTTACCTCTTGCGCGTCCCAATTCGATGGTCGCCTTAATAACATCCTTTGGTACATCCGGCTGATCAGATTCCGGCTTACGAGCCAATGTCATTGAATCTGTTGGACAGGTCGACACACATAGCCCGCAGCCAAGACATCTATCAATATCAACAGATGTTTTTTCATCCTTACGTTGGACAGCCTCCATCTGACAGCGATCTTCACAGACGCCGCAGCCTTCGCAAGTTTCAGTGTTGATCACAGCAAAAAACGAAGATGAGGCTAAACTTGCCGGTTTGGGATAGCCTTTTAAACTCCGAAGCACTCCGCAACAATCTCCACAGCAACAACAGATATTTACAATCTCCTTGGCATTGGTGGGTTGAAGTACCAAACCCGCTTGTTCCGCACTTTTTAGGGTATCCAGGACCTCTTGTCGATCGATCTCCCGGCCAAGGCCATTGCGTTGATAATACTCTGCCGCTTGACCAAATACGAGGCAGGTTTCCCGAGGCTTGTCACATCCTTTTCCTAATAAACTGAACTCACGACGGCAGATACAAGGGGCTACCACAGCGTTGTCAACATTTTTTACCAACGCCTCTGCATTTTCATAGGTCATCACCTTAAGTTCACCGGATACGCTTTTGTTAACAGGAATTGTCCGCAATTGAGGCTTTTTCCATGCTTCCTTAAAAAGAAACGGAATATATTCTTCCATATCCTTTGCAAGGCCCTCATCTAAATCATTCACATGAAACTCCCAAATGCCGATTGCATATTGAGCGGCCATGTACACAGGTTGACCTCTCTGAGCGTCAATTCTGTAAATAAGCCCTTTTTGAGCCATGGTTTCACATCGCCGAGAAGCTTCCTGCGTGGATACCTTTGCGCGCCGTGCCACAACGCTGCTTTCCTCAGGAATCAAGGTAAAATAAAGTGCAAATTCGGCCTCTTCAGGTGTAAATAGTCTTTTTAGAATACGAAATTCCACTCCGGTATTGGAAGGTGGAAATCCGCCTGGCAGGTTATCCAGATGTTTTGCAAGCTTTTGATAAATTTCTTCTGGCATGGCGACGCACTCCGGTTGGCGCTTTATAATTTTTGGTTCTTCTCCAATTTAGTTGGAGAAGAGCGTCCAAGGCAGGCAAGCCCGCCACACTGCATAGGCGGGCAAGCCCGCCACACTGCACAGGCGGGCAAGCCTTGACCCCATGGGTCCTTAATCTCCTTTGCTTTTAGAACTCATTCCAGCGAACGATACTGCTGGATTGCGTCCGTGCCGGCAAGCACCCTGAGGGCACCGGCAGCAAGGGCACGCA
>JBFESJ010000261.1:0-4571 GCA_041548585.1 Desulfobacterales bacterium
ATTTTCTAATTTGGAAAACTTCGAAGATGTTCTCTTTAACGCGCTCTAATTTGCTCAGACAGCTTCCCGACCGAAACGAAATCATCCGGCGGCTTACGGCAAATTGTGACCGTTATTAATTCAATCGGAACATATTTTCGGCAACTGCTATAAGTGCCCATGGTAGTGTTGCGAAACGGTTCAAAATGCTCACATACTACGTGTATGCTCCGTATTCTCACCGTTTCGCGCTCCCAACGGCGGGATTTCGCAACGCTCAACTTGCTTCCTGACCCCTAATCTTATTTTTGAGACAGGTTTTATTGTGAATCAGGGCTGAATGGAACATGTACTTTTTTTGTTTAATACCACTTTCCGCCTTCTCGTCTTATCATAAAACCTGCCCCAGTCTTTAAAATTTTGTTATACTCCGATACTGTTTGAGAAATGATGATATTGTTTGACAGAATATCCCTGCTTTTTTATGATTTAAATACACTGTCTGTTTGAAAATAGATCACTTAAAATTCAATTCTTTTTTAAAAAAATCGGAGGTCGATGATGACTCAGAAGATATTGGCGCCCCTTGACGGAAAGGTATTTCAACTCAAGATAAAAGCCGGAGACAAGGTAGAAGATGAGCAGGAAATCCTGGTCATCGAAGCCATGAAGATGGAAACACCCATATTTGTCCCCTGTGATGGGGTTGTCATAGAAGTCAGAGTCAAAGAAGGGGATGAAGTGACGGAAAATGACGTTTTGGCCATTATTGATGAATGATAAATTAAAACATTTTAATCTTTTGAAAATATTTCCGCTTCAGGTATAATTCATTTTTTACTGAATAACCTAATAGATAAAGGCTCGTAATGAAAGGACCTGATTGAAATATTTATTAACCGTTTTGTGCCAGAGGACTAAACTGTTACAACACATCGAGGTTTAAGCCATGAGACCATATTTTGAAAAAATGGATGAATTTGGCCACACATTGAAAAAAGGCCGAATAAAAAGCACAGAACAAAACCTCAACAGCATTCAACAAATCGAAGAAGAGGTCGCCGTTGAAGTTAACCGGGTTAAACTTGCCGGATTCCCTGAAGAAAAGATCAATGCCAGGGGACAAATGACTGTGTGGCAGCGTCTTGAATACCTTGTCGATCCCGGGACCTGGTGTCCCTTGCACACCCTTTATAATCCCATGAACAATGAAGAAGGGACGACAAACGTGATCGACGGCATCGGTAAGATATCAGGCAAATGGGCCGTAATAATCGGTTTTGACAACAAGGTGATGGCCGGGGCGTGGCTGCCGGGACAATCTGAAAATATTCTTCGGGTGACCGACCTGTCCAAACGTTTGAATATTCCCCTGGTCTGGCTGGTCAATTGCAGCGGAGCCAAATTGACCGAGCAGGAAAAATTCTATGCCAATCGCCGGGGCGCAGGAACTCCGTTCTTCAGACATGCCGAATTGGAGCAGCTGGGAATCCCGGTGCTCGCGGGCATATACGGCACCAACCCGGCCGGCGGTGGATACCAGAGCATCAGCCCGACCATTCTTTTTGCCCACAAAAACTGCAATATTGCCGTGGGGGGTGTCGGCATCGTCAGCGGCATGGCGCCCAAAGGAGAATTTAATTTAGAAGCCGCAGAAGAAATTATCGAAAAATCAAAACAGTTCCAGACCAAACCGCCGGGGTCGGTGAACGTCCACTATGATGAAACCGGCTTTTTTAGATATGTGTTTGAAGATGAAACCGGTGTATTGAACGGGCTCAAAGATTATATGAAAGATATGCCGGCATATCATCCAAAGTTTTTTCGGGTTACGGAACCGAAAGGGCCTCGATTCTCAATTGACGATCTTTACCGGTTAATCCCCCTGAATCCCAAAAGGGTGTACGATTTTGACGAAGTGCTGGCCCGGCTGGTGGATGCCAGCGAGCACATGGAATTTCGCCCTGATTATGGACCCGAAGTCTTTACCGGACTGTGCAAAATCGACGGATTTCTGGTAGGTTGCATTGGAAATAGGCAGGAATATCTTGGCAGGAACTACCCGGAGTATGCCGACTATCCCGGCATGGGCGGAAAGCTCTACCGCCAGGGGCTGATAAAAATGAACGAGTTCGTGACCCTGTGTGGAAGGGACCGCATTCCAATTATCTGGCTCCAGGACAGCACCGGACTGGATGTAGGAGACGCGGCTGAAAAAGCGGAACTTTTGGGTTTGGCACAGGGGCTGGCGTATTCGATTCAGCAAACAGACATTCCCATGATGCTGTTGCTTCTCAGAAAAGGAACGGCGTCGGCGCACTATCTCATGGGCGGTCCAACCGCCAACCGGCACAATGCCTTTACCCTGGGAACCGCAGCCAGTGAAATATATGTCATGCACGGAGAAACCGCTGCGGTGGCCACCTACTCCCGCAGACTGGTCAAAGAAAAAGATGCAGGAAGGCCTTTGGAGCCGGTCATCGAAAAAATGAACAAACTGGCCAGAGATTATCATGAAAAATCAAGACCGCTCTTTTGTGCAAAAAACGGCCTGGTGGATGAAATTGTACCGCTGCGTGATTTGAGAAAATACCTTGTGGCCTTTGCCGGAGCAGCCTATCAAAATCCAAAATCCATCTGCCCCCATCATCAATTAATTCTGCCCCGGATTATCAAAGGATAAAGTCGGTGTGCCTGAGTGCTGATTTATAAATGACTTCTAATCTTCCTCGGGCAGGCGCACCACTAAAACGGGTTTTTTGGATCGCCGGACCACCCGCCGGGCGGTGCTGCCGATCAGGGCGTCTTCAAGAATTCCATGACCTTGATTCCCCATTACAATGAGATCGCAATTTCTTTTTTCCGCCTGGGTTAAAATCTCATCAGCCGGATGTCCCTTGGTCACGAGAATTTCATCGGTGATAAAATCGTGATCTTCATGGTGCAATTTCGCATTCTCACAAAATTGATCCAGAACCTCTCTGATGGGCACGGAATCTCTTTTTTTCCCGACAAGGCTTTCTCTGGCCTCCAGATAGTGTTGCTTTTTGATTTGCTCCCAGCGCTCTGCGCCGATATATCCGATGACCCCCTTGTCCACCAATTCCGGAACTTCATCCAGCGTATGCAGGAGCGTAATGCTCGCCCCATAAAGATTGGCCAGGCTTACGGCATAGGCAAACGCATGGCGTGCACTTTCAGAAAGGTCTGTTGCATACAGTATTTTTTTTATGTCAATTTTTGGAAGTATCATTTTTCTGCCCCACGGACCCAACGATAGAAATACGATATCGTTGGGTTTATATGAAAACTTTCTATGATTTCGATCAAGTTGCCGGTGCTTTTTTAAAAAGGCCTTTTAGCTGTTTTATCCAAATTCCACTGAGAAACCAGGAATACCCATATGTAAAAATGATAATGAGCCCGAATGCCTTCACGATATCCATACTGCTGCCGTCCAGAGAGAACGCCGGTACATAACCAAAAAGGAACGGTCCAAGATACAGAAATTTGGCAAACTTGAAAGAAGCAAATGCGGTTCTCCACATATTGGCCTTGGCAATGGTGGCACCTGCAAATGCGGCGATGCACACCGGTGGCGTAATATTGGAATCCTGCGACAGCCAGTATACGATCATGTGCGATGCCACCTCATTTACCCCCAGATGTATCAATGCCGGGACGGCCACAACCGCTGTAATGAGGTATGCTGCGGTAACGGGAACACCCATGCCCAATACCAGTGAGGCCAAAGCGATCAGCAGGATGGTTAAAACCAAAGACCCGCCGGCAAGCTCGATCACGATATCGGCAAAGGTGAGCACCAGCCCGCTAAAGGTGAGCACGCCAATGATAATGCCGATGACACCGACAGTGGCGCCGATTTTGAGGCTGTTTTCCGCACCTTCCCGGGAGGCTTCAACAAATCTTTTCAGATCAATCCGGGTATCCTTTCTGAACCAGCTGATGACGATACAGGTGACAATACCCAAAATGGCTGAATAGGCCGGCGAATAGCCCATCAGCATGAGAATCGTGATTACAATAAGCGGCATCGTGTAGTACCACTCTTTTTTCAGGATCTCCATGGCAGGATGTTCACTTTTCTCCCCTCTGATATTGTGCATCTTTGCCTCAAAGTGCACCATGTTATAGACGCTGAAAACATACATCAAGGCCGGAAAAATAGCGATCAACATGATTCTGGAATAGGGGACACCCGTGAGTTCAGCCATGATAAATCCCCCGGCGCCCATAATCGGCGGCATGAACATTCCCGAGATGGAGGCCGCCGGTTCGATGCCGCCGGCAATATGAGGGCGAAAACCTGCTTTTTTCATCATGGGAATGGTAAAGGCGCCTGTCGATACCACATTCGCGATGGCGCTTCCTGAAATAGAGCCGAAAAGCCCGCTGGCAATCACGGCGACTTTACCGGGACCACCGGTTCTGTGGCCTACGGCAGCCAAAGGGAAATCGACGAAAAATTTTTGGGCACCGCATTTTTCTAAAAACGCCCCGAAAAGAACAAACAAAATCACATAGGTTGCCAAAACATTGGCCATGATCCCGAACACACCGTCACTCTTGTA
>JBFESJ010000262.1:0-4569 GCA_041548585.1 Desulfobacterales bacterium
CATTGATATTCTGATGATATTTAAAGACTTCCACATTAAATTTTGAAAGCAAAGACCATATATCCGGTAAGGTGTTCAGAGAGTGTTTCAGTGCCACAAGATCCCGGGCATTTGATTGCCCCATGGCGATTTTACTACCGAGACGCTCTAAATCATAAACCGATTTTAATTTCTCTCGGATATCCCGACGAACCGGTACGTTGGTCTTGGCTTCTTCAACAGCATCCTGCCTGGATTGTATCTCGGGCACATCCGTCGATGGATACCGGATCCACCTTTTCAGAAGCCTCCCTCCCATGGCCGTGACCGTCCGATCCATGATTCCAAGTAATGTCCCTTGCCTGGATCCTGTTCGTATATTCTTTTTTATTTCGAGATTACGGAAGCTTATATCATCAACAATAAGGTATTTACTAAGGGAATATGATTCAATTGTTGATAAGTGCTCTATTTTTTGTTTCTGAGTTTCCCTTATATAAAAAACAAGCGCTCCGGCTGCACGAACACCGGCGTTTAAATGTTCGCAACCAAAACCTTCAAGGGAAAGGGTTTTGAATTGATCGATAAGCCTTCCGCGTCCCCGGCCATGCTCGAACGCCCTGTCTGGTATAAAGGTTATCGATCGGTCCGACAGTGCAATTAGAATCGGTGAAAAAAATCGGTCATGTTTCGACGATTCAGGGAAAAGAACTTCGCTGGGCGAAATCCGGAGCGCTTCGTCAACGACTGAGTCCATTTCACGGGATTCGGCGACCCGAAAGGCTCCGGTTGAAATGTCCAAATAGCTGAGTCCGGCAGTATCATCATTGCGGGCCACGGCAAGCACAAAATTATCCGACTTTTCATCCAGCAGTTCATTGTCAAGGATCATCCCCGGCGTAATAACCCGAACGACCTCCCGTTTTACCAGACCTTTTGCCTGGGCAGGGTCTTCAACCTGATCACAAATCGCAACTTTATAACCCTGGTCGATAAGGCGGGCGATATACCCCTGCGCGGATCGATGTGGCACACCGCACATGGGAATCGGAAATTCGTCTTTCTTGTTCCTGGACGTTAACGTGATTTCAAGCGCTTTGGATGCAACCTCGGCATCCTCAAAAAACATTTCATAAAAATCCCCCATCCTGTAAAAAAGTATCGTATCGGCATACCTTTCCTTAATGGACAGATACTGTTTTATCATGGGAGTTGTTTTCGAATGCGTCATATGGCTCAAACAATAGGTAAAATTAGGAATTTTCTGTTATTGATATGTTTTCCAAACCGAGCGTTTCAAATAATGACAGTACAACCCCGATTGAGCGAAACGCATCCGGGGTTAAAAGCACCACCCAAATAACCGCTCAATATTGAAATATCCAATTTCCAATGATCAATATCCATTCGGAAAAGATTTTAAAGAAGGACATTGAAAATTCGACATTGGATATTAACTATTTTGAAGGCGCCTCTTTATCCGGGCTATTGCCAGGGTAAAACTGGGTTTCTTGGTTTTGAAATTTAGATGTATTGAACAATAATTTGAAAAATTGAATTTTAAAACCAGCGCGATTTAAAACGAAACCGTGTATCAGTGGTCAATAATTTTTTAATAAAGTATAAAAAATATAGGCATCAGGATTTTGATATGGATTCGGGTGTTTAATTCCACCTGCGCCGATAATATGTTAAGGTTTATGGCGATGCTTCGATTTTCCGGTTTATTCCAGGCAGATTTTATTAAGACCGCCAAGTTCATTATACCGCACCCGCTATATTTTGTTCTCCGGATTCGGTTTTATTTTCGAAAGAGGTGCTTCTCAATGTTTCCATTTCCTTTTTAAGTGCTGAAATTTCCTCCAGCTGTGAGGTGGCTGCGGCGTTTAAATTTTTTATTTTCTTTTTCGATTTGAATCGTTCAGAAAGACTGATAAAATAAGAAATCAAAAACCCTGCGAGAAAAAAAACAAGGAAAAAAAGGGCATTTGGCAGTTCCTCTATTTGAAACGGATCAGCAACAAAAAGCTTTATCTGAAGACTTTGTTTTGCCAAAAAATAATCCTTGTTCGAAAAAAAGATCATTGCGATAAATCCGATAAAAATTATCCAGAGAGCGATCTTAACCTTTTTCATCTTCTATCTCCTTTAGTTTCAGCTTGTTAACGCAATTTTATCAAAGTATGGCTTTAAGTTGTCGTAAGTGGCCAATAAATGCTCCGGAATCACACGTAAATCGGCAAATACGGTCAAAGCATTGGTATCGCCGAACCACCTTGGGACAATATGGAAATGCAGGTGTTCTTCAACACCGGCACCTGCGACCTTCCCAAGGTTAAGCCCGATGTTAAAACCGTCTGGTTTCATCGCTTTTTTTAATATCCCCACAGACTTTTCAACGGTTTCAAGGAGATCTCCCATTTCGTCTTTGTTTAATTGTTCCAGCGTAGAAAGATGTCGGATTGGCGCAACCAATAGATGACCGTTAATGTAGGGATATTTATTCATTACAACCATCGTCACCTTTCCTTTGTAAAGGGTTAGGTCATCCTGATCTGAAAGCGCTTTGCAAAAAATACACCCCTCATCCTTTTCGCCCAGAATATATTCCATGCGCCAGGGCGCCCACATGGTCTTCATTTCATATACTCCTCATCCAGTATTTTGTACTTTCAGTCCATCTACCCTTTTCGGGCTCAAAACTCAACCCTTTTCTAATTTAAGTGGCATGACGTTCAGGTCGCCCCACATACCGACCTTGTCATCGATAATGACAACAATCCCTGTAACGCCTTCAATATGTTTGCCAAAATCGATGGCTGACTGGAGATGAGCTTTGGATTTTACCCGATTTCCGATGGATGTCGCAGCGGCATCCGCAAGGGGGCAAGAATCTGATAATACGCAGACTGCATCCGCTTTTCCCAGGCTCAATGAGTGTCCGACAGTGCCCGATGATGTGCATACGGATACCGGTTTTTCACTGGACTCTATACAAAGCCCCAGACGTAAACTTAAAGGGGATGCGCCTGCAAAAATACCGATGGTAACAGGACTATCTAACTTGAAAAAAACATCTCCGCCATTTTCCACCACCACTTCATCGCTATGTTTTAACAAATCCTTCCCCACATGCTCGGCAATTGCACCGGCGACCGCCGCCATCGGGCCGACACCGGCCTTTTCACCCGCAACCGCCATGTCATTGATAATGACCGGCTCAGGACCGTTGACGCGCCACGGCTTTAGTGTCCGTGCGAACTCAGGATACCTTTTAATATAGTGCTCGATATATCCTCTTTTTTCTAAAATCAGTTCCCGTGTGATGTCTTCAAGGGGTTTTAACGCTTGCACGAACAGATCAGTTTCTTTAACGGACACTTTAAAAGCGACCAGATTGTCTTTTGAGAGCAGATTTCGATAAGATCGCTTTTGATATTTAAAGGTTTTTTCTTGGGTATGGTGAGTTGTAGATTTTCCCATAATCTATCGTGTAAACATGGTGTTGTCTAGTAAAATTTAATGTCCGGCCGAATGTTTTCAGGACACTGTCTTAAAAAATACTTATCCGTCATTCCTGCAATAAAGTCCCTGACAATTTCTTCTTTGCAGTGATTTTGCGTATAATCTTCAGACATATCCTCCAAAAAACCCTTAAATATCACTGACGAACGATTTTCATTTTCAATATCGGCAAGGTACTTTTCAAAAAGTATCGCAAAAAGTGTTTCGATGGTGCCTGTCTCTTTTTTTATTTTCGGATTCATGTAAATTCGCTCTAAGTTAAAATCCTTCAACCGCTTCAAAGCATCCGACACGTTTCGGCTGAAAGCAATATAGGGGTTTTGAAAGCTGTTGTTAATTACATCGGTGACAAGGTGATAAACAATGGTTCCGTTTGTATTACCCAGTACACCCACACTCTCCTTTGGCAGATCAGACCGTTGGATCATATTTAGCCGGATGGCGTCTTCTATGTCACGGCCGATGTAACTGATCGTGTCTGCCATCCGGACAACACACCCTTCCAGGGTCATGGGTATGAGTTGGGTCGAAGAATTGTTTTTTTTCAGTGCCATCTCTTTTTCAAGTGTTTCAAACGTCTTTTTCCGATCAGGTTTAAGAACCTGGTTATGGATTTCTCCATCATGACAGAGTATTCCATCCAGCGTCTGAAGGCACAGATTCCATCCTTTGCCCTTACGCTCTACACAGTCTAAAAACTGAACACTCTGAACGTTGTGATGGAAATCCCCGATACCGCTGGACCTACAAAGATCGGATAAAAACCTTTCGCCGTCATGCCCGAAGGGCGTATGACCGATATCATGACCCAATGCTATGGCTTCGATCAAATCCTCGTTTAAACCCAAATAACGCCCAATGGTCCTTGCTATTTTCGACACCAGCTGAACATGAAGGACCCGGTGCGTAATGTGATCATGTTGTATGAGATAAAAGACTTGGGTCTTGTCGATATATCTTGTGTAGGCCCGAGAATGTAAAATGCGATCCACATCCACTGAAAACGTTTGCCGATATCCCCATTCAAGACGTGCATCATGGGAACGGCGCAATCCGGCAGCACTC
>JBFESJ010000263.1:0-4537 GCA_041548585.1 Desulfobacterales bacterium
CAAGCTTGTTTGCGGGAGTTTCATAAAATAGTTATACGATTTTATTCCAGGTAAATGCTACGTTTGCCCCTGAGCCCTGATCTTTGCCTGTCGGAGCGAAGCGTAGATCCCGACTTTTTCGGGGTTGGAGCGCAGCGGAAATATATCCGCCTCTGGAGGGTTTATCCGCCTCTGGAGGGTTTATCCGCCTCTGGAGGATTTATCCGCCTCTGGAGGATCCCGATTTATCGGGGATCCCTGCCCTTTACTCTTTGCTCTTTCCTCTTTTCTTTTTTTTCGGTTTCTGTCCCCTGGCCCCTGACCCCCTCTTTCTTGTCAGACCGGCTCGTCTCCAATCACACTTTGAAGTTCTTTAACTGTGAATCCATTTCCAGGCCGCTTTGATTTCCGATCGGTCAAAGTACTGTGTTTGGATATGTGAAAACAATCCAAACAGGGCGATCCATGTCTTTTCCCATACTTTATTGCCGATAAAGGCCATGCGTTCTATTTTATCAGAGTAGATTAACGTAAAATTCAGATCGAACAACAGCGATTCCGCATCCATTGTTTTATGAGGCTCGATAACAAAAAGAAGCCGGATTTTTCCTGATTCACGGATCTGTTTTTCCAATACCTTGCAAATCTGTTCCTTTTGTTTTTTGGTAATACCACCGACAATTTTAAATGCCAGTATGTTACCCGAACTCTCTTTGAGCTGCTGATACACGGTTTATAATCTCCGTTGTGTTATCTCACTTGCAAACAAACAGTGTCAACGCTGAAATAGTGAATAAGATGCCAACTTCAATTAATAATTCAAGCTTTGATACTGTTTGTCCGAACTCCAACTGCTAAAAAGGTTTTGGTGAATTTAAAGATTGCAAACTTAATATGTTAAGAATGTCCCCAAAGTCACATTCATTTTAATTTGCGTCTAAATTAAAATTGCAACTGGCCTCGAGCTCTCATTTCCAAAGGTAGCAAACTGTGATAAATGAATGCGTTGACTGGCGTCTGAACCCCCACAACATTACCCAATCGCACCACTGCACCATTTTGTTCGTTTAGCTCTGAAGGGCGGCCTTCGACAATATCTCGTTGCATTGAGGCTGTACCTTCTTCGGGAAGTGTGTCTATAAATTCCATTGTTTCTTCCACAACCTCTTTTGAAAGATCGACTTCACGAGCAATGGCAGTATTGAACACCTCTTTCATTGATTGCAACAGCATTTGCCGAGTCTCTGGCAAACGGCGAAATACACCAACGGGGGCGCGTGTAACGGTTCCGACTCCGCTCCATGGAGCGATTAGAATAAATTTCTTCCATAATGCAGCGTTAATATCTGTAGCGATTTCGACTGTTAGCCCGGTAGCTTCGGAAAACGCTCTGTATAACCTCTTCGTGCGTTCAGTTTGCTGATTGTCGAGCTCGCCGAATGTGATATACGGCTCGGCTCCTACATGGCGAATATGTCCGGGCTCATGCGTCATGCTGATAATCCTGCAAAGACCTCCCAAAACCTTGTCCGCACCAAGCACATCAGACAGGATGGTAGGAGCTTCAACACCATTTTGCATTGGCACGACGATAGTGTTCGGTCCTATCATAGGGCGCATCGCCATTGCAGCTTCACTTACCTGCCATGACTTTATACAACAAAGGACGACATCCGCCTCCCCAACCATCGCTGGATCATCTGTCGCGATTGCCTGATGGATAGTGAAGTCTCCGTTGATGCTGTCAACGCGGAGACCGTTCTTCCCTATGGCTTCCAAATGCCTCCCGCGAGCAATAAAGGTAACATCCATGCCCGCTTGTGCCAGTCGCCCACCAAAATATCCTCCCACTCCGCCTGTGCCAAATACAACGATACGCATTTGATTTCTCCCTCATATAATTTACTTAAGATCTAATCGTTAAATCATCAAGGTGTACATTACTTGCCAATATCTCAATATCAATTAATTACAGATATCGCCAATAGAAAAACCACTAACCCTGAACCCTAGCGTGTCGTAACGCAGTGGAGATTTATCCGCCTCTGGAGGATTTATCCGCCTCTGGAGGATCCCGATTTATCGGGGATCCCTGCCCTTTACTCTTTGCTCTTTCCTCTTTTCTTTTTTTTCGGTTTCTGTTCCCTGTCCCCAAGATCCTGAAACGCATGAAATCATTGACGTCCCGTTTATTTCTTCATGCACTTTCTGCACGAACGCCCCCTATTACACAAATTCAAGATAATTTGTCATGCAGGTAATCAATTAAATTCTTGTAATTTAATCCGGTTTTATTCGCTTTATGGATCTTTTCCAGGGAAGTTAAAATTTGATCCCAATACATGACGTTAATATTATCGCACAAAGCATCATAATCTGTGATATCTGTTCTGTACTTTCCAATTGCTTCGATAATATTTGATGGATCCGATTTGTAATGAAGTAATTTGTCGATGGAGAAGGTGTTTGTTTTTAGTGTCAGCAGGATAAAATAAAACGCCTTGGCTCGTTTTTTAGCAGCCCAGGTACCCACATCAATGTTTCTGATAATCTGATCCCGGTTGGGATCGTGCTTGGTGCTTCGGCTGATATCGGCTTTATATTTTGCTTCGACAAAGATCAGCTTGTGTGAAGTTTCGATGGTAAGGTCTACGTGGGTTTCTCCTTCCGGAAAAGGCCTTGTCATCGGAGGAAAATATTTGTCCCAAAATTTTAACGCAGGCTCCGTGAACTGCTCGTCTTTATGCAATATGATCGAGTGAAATATATCCGAAAACCAGATTTCAGGATTTGATTTTGCTAGGGTCTTGAAGACATTCCATGTCAGGGCATCTTCTGAGTTTTCGCTCCCCAGATAAGAAATATTTTTGACAATCCCCTTGCTGTAACGCCAATTGCGGGCCTGACTGGCGATTACGGGATCATCCGGATCAACAATCAGGTTGTCTTTAAAATCAACAAAGACTTTTACTCCGGTATCTGAGTATATGAATTCCCGCCCCATTTCATCTTTTTCAATGCCCTCTGCCATGATTGATAACTGCCTCTTATTTATTTTCTTTTAATGATTACCTTAACGACTCGTTTGTTGATTAGGGGGGTAGGTAAGTCAATTTGTTGAGGGCGTCCCCCAAATCCCAATAATTAATAATTAAGATTTATCCCGCCTGTTGGAGCGTAGCGGAAATTTATCCGCCTCTGGAGGATCCCGTTATCGGGGTCCCGTAGGTAGCTTACTATCGTACTGGGGTTAAACCTGTTTGATTTTGTTTAACCGGGATTTATCCCGTTAAACCTGATTGATTTTGTTTAACTGGGATGCGACCCCCATGTCTTTCATAAAGTTATTCTTCTTTAGGGGCCTCTGATGCTTCTTCGGAAACCTCAGCCTCTTCAGTTTTTTCAACCGCTTCAGCTTTCTCGGCTGCCTGTATCTCGAACTCAGCTTTACCCAAAATATCTCCGCTTTCAGAAACGATCTCCACATGTCCATTCCCTAATACCATATTAAGCTTTTTAGAACTCCATGTGCGCCAGGATATTGATTTTACAGGCAGTTTAACTCTCGCAATTTCATCATTACCAAAATACCAAACATGAGTAACATAAGTGGTATCTTCAGCCCCGCCAATTTTGGTAAAACAGTATAATTTGTCCAAATCATCAGGGAATACAGTTCCAACGCCAGAGGGCTGCCGATCCTCAACAGCGGTACAAATATGGATCTCTTCCAAAACCAATGCAGGCTGTTCCTGTGCTACAGCTGCAGGCTGCTCCTGTGCTACAGCTGCAGGCTGCTCCTGTGCTACAGCTGGAGTTGTATCTTCCATTTGCTTTTTGGCAGGGTCTTCTTGGGCGAAACAGACACCTGAAAGAATCAGGACACTCAACAATACAAACAATGTTTTTTTTAACATATTACCCTCCTTTTACATGTTTTAATGGTAAGATCTTACATTTTTTATCAAAACAGGTTGCCACGCCTTGTTGGTTTGTTCGAATGACAGATCCTGTAGCATCAATCGCATATTTTCATTTCTATCAATATTTTCTTATCATCTAATTATCAGTGTCAATGCTTAAATTGTGAATCATAGTTGCGCTTTATTCACTTTTCAAGGTTTAACACCATTTACTCTCTTGCCAACAATACGCAAGGGCTCTTGCTGAAATTCCCTAACGTTTCAAAAGTTGAGGATACTACATATCCAACGCGTCAAGGGTGATGCCGTAGAGCGAAGTCGGAAGCTTACAGCGAAGGCTGATAGTCACTGATCAAGAAAATAAACCTTAAATGTTAAGTACGCACCGCATTTCCCCTAATTATTAGGGATAGATTCTTGATAGAGATTCATTCACTTCCGCTCGTGAAAATGGAATTGCCTTCGGAAAAAATCAACAACTGGCCCGGCTGAATCCTCTTCCAGTCCTCATCGCTCAAAGGCTTGCTGGCCGCGATGTATCCTCGTTCATCTGGATTTATGACCTCTGCCAAATTGATCGTCAGGTATTGGCCACGAAGTTTGACAACTTTGTATGGCGCCTGACGCAGCAAGTA
>JBFESJ010000264.1:0-4532 GCA_041548585.1 Desulfobacterales bacterium
ACTTAAACTTGATTTGACAGAATCATAAGGCGGGTCAATACATCATTTGACAGCTCAATTTTCAGAGTTGGATATCACAACTAATTGAACCGTCGTCAAAATTGCAAATAGCAGTTGTCGCTGCAACCATCGTTTGGTGATATGGTATTGTGGTATCACTAATAAATCAGGCAACTGATAGCTTTTTTTATTGCAGAGTACCAGATATCAAAGGTCTGGGGTTGATAATTTCATATCGAAATGGTAATAATTTTGGGCTTCAAATAATCTCACATTCTCTATCACACTGAATCGCTATACCTTCTGATGTTGAACGCACCATGGTTCCAGCACATTCCATCAAACTCTTCACGATCGTCAGTTCTTTATTACTGCCACTCGGGATGGTGAAGTCTATAATAAACCGTGTTCCTTCCGGAAAGGATGAGGACTCTTTGGTATAAATGAATGCTCCGCCAATAGATATGTCTTTGGTTTCAAGATCATAAATCTTTTTTTTGCCTGACGGAATTATGGCTTCTATTTTTGAGGGGAGCCTGACAGTATGTCTTTTATATAGGCGTCGCTCCTTCATTCACAACTCCTTTTATCAGAATTTACGATAAATCCCTAATCAATGATGAATACCTCCGATATCATAAAAATGAAAAGGGCAAACCCCCATTTTATAGTACACACAAGTTTCGTTCAGGAGAGTTGAAGCATTAAATGAAATATCAGAAAAGAATCCAAAACAGATCGTTCATATACAGGAAGAAAAGTCCACAGATCAAAATCGCTATAATTGCTCCCAATTCTTCTTTTAATTTGTACCCGATAAAGACAATAGCTGCTACAGACAGCAAGATAAGAGCTATTGGGAAAATGTAATCAAAGGAGAATTCAGGTGGTGCTCCTGATCCCAATAGTCTCATATATTCCAAAAACATAATAATTCTCCGTGGTTTTTATTTTTAATGATACGAGAATATTAAATTATGTTTTTTTGAACCACAGCTAATGTTCTTGGCTGATCCATTCCGTCACAGGTTCAATCCAGTCCCTTCTCGGCCGGTAAAATATGCTGTGACCCAACCCATTTTTTAACATTATCTCCTTGAATGTGACTTCAGCTGAAGAATTTTTTAATATCCTCCGACAGACATCACATTTCTGGCCAGAAACATCATAGATATAAAGGAAGCGCCCTTGCACGGACTGTACTGACTGGTCGATAAGTTTACTATATCTCCCCAGAACATGAGTTCCTTTATGACTACAACCGGACATCATTACGAAGTTTACTCCAAAATCCTTCAACCTGGGCGAAGCTAAAAGAGTAATAGCACTCCCTTTTAAGAATCCAACAACTGTAATTTGTTTAGGAGAAAGGCCGTAAGACATAAGAGTCTTGATTTGCCTTACTATCTTTCTTGCATATTTATCTAATTTAGTTCCTTCGGGTCTAACCTCGCTGATAACTACAAACCCACGGTTTCTAAAGGATTTCACAATACCATGATAATCATAAATTCCGAAGCAAGGATGCCTGCCATTTGGACCATGCATTTCTACAACCTTTCCGTGCAAGAAAAAAATATACCTTGCCGACGGATTGATAACCGACGGTAGATTATAAGAAAATTTTTCCATTCAAAATCCAGAACTTATTAGCGACGTATCATACTTGAATCTTCATTTACGACAATGCAATTAAACTAAATAAATTCCTCCAATAAGATAATCTGTAGATTAATATGGAAAAATTTTGATAGAATTGCCTTATAAAAGCCTTAAAAACCTATCCCACCATGTAATATTATAGCAAATATAATGCCAAGCCAGTTGTTTTCAGAATAATTCTTTGGATATTAGATGGTTACATCAACTATGGGGAGGGTAAGGTAGAGTTGATCTGCAGGAATATATTTGAATTTATATAATAAGATTAACAATATCTATGAAATTTTTTTCATAATTTCGAGACAAATTATTATTTCAGATAAAATCCCAAATCCTTTTCGAGCGATTTTGGATCATCAAACTGTACACCGACATCGCGATCGATTATCCATATTATTTTGACGATTGTATGGGTTTCCGTTCTCTGTGGATTGTCTAAAGTAAATTTCAATTCAACTATATCATTTCTGGAAATTTGATGTGGTTTAAGACTTGCAAATCGGATTCCACCCATTGAAATGTCCTCGATGAGTATTTCTCCTTTTTCATCTTTGCCCAGGACAAAGTATTCACCAGGGAGCCGGACTTTCTTACGGTAATGCTTTCGATATTCCAAGGTGAACCGAAAAACTTCGCCACATCGGCATTTAGCCTTTAGCCTTTTATGAGTATCCTTGAAATTCGTTACATCTATATTTTTCTCAGTTCCGCATTTGGGGCAAATTATAGTTGCTCGATTGGTTTCGTCCGTATAAACCGTCTTCATGAACTTATCCTCTTTTTTACCTGTATCAACACTATGCGCCAATATTAGTTAGATAAAATTTTATCGAAAAACCTGCTCTATGGGAAAATGGTAAACCGATATTAAAATTGAAATGCCTGATATTCTTGACAGACAAGACCAATTCTATTCTGGAATATCAAATCCATGCTTGCGAATTTCATTGTAAAGACGGGTTTTATCTATTGGCTTAATCATGTAACTGGTGCAATCTGCTTGGGCCGCTTTTAAGATGACATCTTTGTCGGTATTTGCTGAAGTCATAATTACCTTGGATCTAATGTTCTCGTTAAACTCTTGCCGATTTTCTAACTGTCTAATTTTTTTCAGGACCGTAATTCCGTCTAACTCCGGCAACATGATATCTAAAAAGATCAACTCGTATGGCTGATTATTTTCAATGGCTTTTTCAACAGCGGCAATTGCCTTATTACCATTAACGGCAATATCAACTTCACCAAAAGGGTACAGGAATGAGTTTAATGTTTTCCTCGATGTAAGTTCATCTTCAACAAGTAATATCTTTATAAATTTATTTTTCACTTTTTTGATTGTGGTCTATTTTTAGGTATGTTTCATAACAGTCAGGACACCTGGCTATATACTTGTCAGTTGAACACTTAAACAAAACGCCACCCTGCAATCCAAATCCTCCTGATGTTGTTGTTATTTCAAGGATTGTTTCGCATCCGCAGTCTGAACATTTATCTTTTAATTTGATTGTCGACTTCTCTGGGTTAGCTTCAAACATTTTTCTTAATATTTCAATCATTATGGATTACATTTTTTAATGATAGTCATATATCTTTTAAAAATATTAATTATTTTGACATTCTTTGTTTTGCTATTCTATCCAACACACTTCTTTTTTCATTGCCAGATCTGCGTTCAGGGATATGAGTAATATAAGTAAATTTTCGTCAATGAACCCCTAACTTTGGTTTTACAGAACCAAAATATGTTATGAGTTCAATCAGTTTTAACCAAGAGAGTCTTGCCTACATAATATTCTCAAATTATAATTATAATGATAAAAGCAGTCCCAAGTAAATACCAAATAACTACGCGCTTAATATCAGGTCAATCCTTGTATTAATTGAGCGTCAAAAGGTGGGTCATGAGGTTGGTTTTTGTGTTTGTTAGGCCAAATTTCTTTCGAAGGTTATTGCGATGAAATTCGATTGCCCTGGGAGATGATTGTAACAATTCGGCAATCTCTTTTGTGGTTTTACCCTGCTTTATAAGGCCTGCAATCTGAATTTCTTTTGGAGTTAAATGATAAAAATTAGAAGCCATTCTTTGATAAAATGGAGATGTAATTTCATTCAAATTTGATTCCAGTATATCTACATAGGATTGTTGCAATTCATTTAACAGACTTTTTCTTAGTTTCTCTAAATAAGGTAAAATCATTTCATTTATATTAAGACGCACTTTTTCTTCAATTTCAACTTTATCCTCATTTCTTTTTTCCAATATAACCTTCAGCGCAGTGTTAATTTCCTCCAGTTTTCGGGTCTGGAGCTCAAGCTTTTGCTCTCTTTTTTTTAATTCCTTTTGTGCTATTTCACGCTCTATGGCATCCTGTTTCAATTGCGCATTTGCTGCCACAAGTTCAGCAGTGCGTTCTTCCACTCGTCGTTCAAGTCTCTCATGGGCTTTTAAAAGCTTTTCCTCCATCTCTTTACGATCTGTTATATCGCGCGAGACGCCATGCATCCCGACAACTTCTCCACCGGGATCCCGTATCGCCTTAACGATGTTCTCCATCCAGACGGTAGAGCCGTCCTTTTGGTAGTACTCGACCTCGACCGTGATTGACCTGTATGGATCAGCAGTGTCCTGCTTATCTCTCTGAAGCTCTTCTAAAAACATTACCTGGACCTTTTGAAGAGACTCCGGTGTAATCATTTCCTCCAAGGATTGCCGTTTTCGTTCTTCCGGTGTAAAGCCCAGCACATTCTCGATGGAAGGGCTAACATATGTGGTTTGAAAATTCCGGTCGATGGTCCAAACGATATCGACCATCTTTTCTGCGAGAAACCTAAATTTTCCCTCACTTTCCCGCAGTGCCCGCTCCGCGCGC
>JBFESJ010000265.1:0-4478 GCA_041548585.1 Desulfobacterales bacterium
CAGAGTATCTAAAGCTGATGGCAAAAGGCAATTTTATTCTGCCCTTTTGCACAACACCAGATTCCATTGGAGATAAGGGGACTGAATTAGCCGAAAATCTTGCCAAATCTATCACAGAATAGAAAGTTTTAATACAATGTAGCTTCTGCAATGTGTCTTGCATGGCATTCGTTCGATTTTACGATATATGTAAAAAAGTTAGAGTTTATTCAGGTTGATAGAATGGCAAGAAATCACAAGTTTTGGTAACCTCGAATTTCGTGACATAATCTCAATATATCACCGGTTCATGGCAATAGCGATACTGGCAAGATGTCAGGTTTTGCAAATCCGAAATCCGTGAGATAATCTCAATATTCCAGCAGTTTTATAAAGGAGAATTGTTATGAAAATCATCACCATTTTGGGAAGCCCGAGAAAAAAAGGAAACACTGCTAAAGTACTCTCAATGTTTGAAAATAAGGTCGAAAAAGACCATGAAATTGAACGGATTAACATCAATCAGTATAAAGTGGGCGGCTGTCTTGGATGCTACAAATGCAAGGAAAAAAAGGATGAACCCGACTGTGTTCAAAAAGATGATGCATTGACCATATTTGAGAAAATGATCCAAGCTGACGCTATTGTGTATGCTTCACCGCTTTATTGCTGGAGCTTTACTTCCCAGATAAAACCCCTGATCGATCGACATTTTTGTCTGGTATCCGGTGATGGTACTCCTGAGCATGATTCCCTGATCAGTGGCAAACCGGCTGCTTTGCTTGTTACGTGCGCTGGACCTATTGAGGGAAACTGTGACGCCATCCAAAGTATCTTCAAAGGTTTCTCAGAGTATCTAAAGCTGATGGCAAAAGGCAATTTTATTCTGCCCTTTTGCACAACACCAGATTCCATTGGAGATAAGGGAACTGAATTAGCCGAAAATCTTGCCAAATCTATCACAGAATAGAAAGTTTTAATACAATTTAGCTTCTGCAATGTGTCTTGCATGGCATTCGTTCGATTTTACGATATATGTAACCGGAACCACCTAATCATATGTTGCGTGATTGGCAAGGTATCTGTAGTTTTGACAAGATCTTTTTTTTAATGATAATCTCAATATATCTGGAATATGATCCAATCACCGTTTTGGTCGTATAACACCCTATATGTGATGTTATAAAGATCTACATACTAACTGGTTGGACTAAAAATTAGGATTTGGAAGTTTAATCGGGAAGATTGGGGAAGTCTCCAAGGCCCCAAAAGTCCGCCCGAAGGGCACAAATCTAACGCCCATGACGGGCGTACAACGGCAAATCCAGCGCCCTTGGTTTACGCACTCTCTCGAATTTGATATAGGAGCCATCATGGCCGAAATTGCAATTCTAAAGCACGGCCCCATCGGCGAGATACGGCTGAACCGCCCTGAGGTTTTGAATGCCATGGGGCGCGACTGGCCCGCCGATATGCAATCTGCAATCACAGAAATCAGCGGTGATCCAGAGATTCGCGTCGCATTGCTGACGGCAGAAGGCCGATCATTCTGCTCCGGCGTAGACCTGACACAGTTAGCCGCCGGCGAGATCCAGCCGCGTTGGTTCCATGATAATGAACTTGTCTTCCGGGCGATCGAGACCATGGACAAGCCTGTAATCGTCGGGATTCAGGGCTACTGTATCGGAGGCGGCCTGCAGATCGCCATCGCCTGCGACGTTCGCATAGCCGCTGATGACGCGATCCTTGGTTTACCCGCTGCAAAGGAAGCATTTTTGCCTGGTATGAGCTCCTGGCGCCTGAGCCGTCTCATAGGCATGGGCCATGCACGCCACCTCATCCTGTCGGGTCAGAATATCAGCCCGCAAGAGGCGTACCGAATTGGTCTCGTCAATTTCGTCGTCCCACGAGAGTCTCTTGAGCTCGAGCTCGAAGCGATGGCGACCCGTTATCTCGATGTTCCAGCGCCAAGCCTTAAGTGGGCCAAGAGACTCACCAATCAGGCCTTCGACTTGCCGTTCGAGCTCTTTCTTGACGAATTCGATAGAGCAATGGAGGCCGTACTCGCATCAGATGAGCACCAGGTTGCTCTAAGGGCCTGGCGTGAGCGCAAGTCGCGAATGCCTCAAGATGATGGTTCCTGAAAAGGAAGAGACACAGGCGCACCCATGAAATCATGCGTTTCGCTTCTTATCCTGTTTGTAAGATGACGACTTTGTGTACAGGGAGCACGCCCAACCAGTCGCTCAAGCTGACGGGCGAACAGCAACGCAGTTTCGCCCGCAGCTTAGCTTTTCGTTACTGCAATTTATCACAGGACTTTCAATCCTAAAATTTTTACAGATATCACAACCTCTGTTAATCAATCTTAGAGCCCAGATAATGGTAAGTAAACACAAGTTTTGACAAGTCCGAACTTTATAAGATACTCTCAATTTATCACAGCAAGTATCAGACCTGAGATAAGAAAACGATATCTAAAAAATGATCCTTGCTTGATTTTTACAGTTCGAATTTGATACATGACAAATTGGCGAATTTCGCATCTTGGATAGGTATTCTTAGATGACATACCTTCTTCCCCAAATCAAACCCACAACAATCTGGACTTTTCCTTCTTGACTTAAACAAAGTTATATTTATTTTTATAAAAACCCTTTTAGGGTCAACATCATGCCACCCTTTTAAAGGTGGTTATTTATTGGTAGGGAAATGATGCGAGTACTTATCTTGGGAAGCGGATTTGCCGGTCTTAATGCTGCCAAGGTGTTTGGCGGAGTAAAAGGGCTGGAAGTGATCATCATTGATCAGAAGAATTATCACCTTTTCCAGCCTTTATTATATCAGGTTGCGGCTGCGGCCCTGAGTCCTGCCGAAATTGCTGTTCCTATTCGCAATATTTTTTCAAGGCACCATAATATTAAAGTGTTTCAGGGAAAAGTCCACACAATTAATGCGGATACCAAATCCGTTTTTACGAATGTGGGAGAATTTAAGTATAATTATTTAATTGTGGCTTGCGGCGCTCGTCACTACTATTTTGGGAACGAAGCGTGGGAAGAAAACGCGCCGGGACTTAAAACCATCGAGCAGGCCGTTGAAATTAGACGAAGAGTTCTTACTGCATTCGAAAATGCAGAGACAGAAAATGACATTGATAAACAAATAAAGTTGCTAACGTTTATTATCGTTGGCGGCGGAAGCACAGGTGTTGAATTGGCTGGTGCTCTGGCTGAGTTAAGCCGCTTTACTTTTGCAAAAGATTTTAGAAATATTGATACAAAGCGAACCCGAATTCTGTTGATCGAAGCCGGTCCTCGAATTTTACCTAATTTTTCAGAAAAGCTTTCTTTACGCGCAAATCATCACTTGGAAAAATTGGGTGTCCAAGTTTTGACTTTTAAAAAAGTGACTAAAATTGATGCGGATGGCGTCAACGTAGGAGACGAAAGGATTGAAGCGGCGACTGTACTTTGGGCGGCGGGTATTAAGGCTTCAGGTCTTAACCAGCAGCTTAGAGGTGAGTTGGATTCCATGGGTCGAATCGTTGTTGAACCTGATCTGAGCCTAAAACACTATCCTGAAATATTTGTTGCAGGTGATCAGGCTCATTTCTCTCATCAAACCGGTAAACCACTACATGGAATTGCACCTGTAGCCCTTCAGCAAGGACGATTTATCGCCAAAAACATCCTTAAAGAATTAGAAGGTAAGCCCAGAGAAACATTTCATTATATCGATAAAGGGCAGCTGGCAACCATAGGCAGAAACAAAGCCGTGCTAGAAATCGGCAGGTTAAAATTGGGTGGTTTTTTGGCGTGGATGGTCTGGTTATTTATTCATATTTATTATCTTATTGGATTTAAAAATAAGTTTGTGGTTCTTTTCCAATGGGCATCTTCTTACCTAACCTATCAGAAAGGTGCGCGTCTTATTGTAGATCATGATTGGCGTTTTTATGAAAAAAGATGAACAAACATAATTTGAACGCTTTTTTTCGAGAATATGCGAAGTTTGAATGCGATGTTAGATGTTTCTCGGATGACAATAATTGGCAGTGCTATGGTCGTTAAAATTTACGATATCACCTTGAAGTCCGCAACCCGATATCTGTCCTATCTGTACCAAAGGTTTCGGATCCGTTCAAAACTTGCGAGTCGAGTAGGCCGAGGGAACTTCCCCCTCAGCCCCTCACAGACACGGACGTGAACCTCTCGGTTCATCCGGCTCCTATCGTCTAGCCCACGCATAAATAAAACGCCAATGGACAAACAAGTGAGGTTGGCGAACGATGATCCGTTTCACCCAATGAATTGCCTTTCTCTGTCGCCCCTTTATCCGCTTGTATTTTCGTTTTGCCCACCTTGATAAAACCACATCAAGATACTTGAAGACCTGGTAGAGGACGGTTTTGCAATAGCTACCATAATAGTTTATCCATCCCCTTATTATCGGGTTGTACATTTTGGCAAAGTCCTCAATGGTCTCATTTGTGCGTC
>JBFESJ010000266.1:0-4402 GCA_041548585.1 Desulfobacterales bacterium
CGGTGATATCAATCGTTTCAATAAAGTCGGGAATTTTACATCTTATTGCCGTTGCGCACCTTCTCAGCGACTGTCCGATGGCAAGAGTAAAGGACATGGCAACCGTAAAAACGGTAATCGGTATTTGAGCTGGGCATTTACTGAGGCGGCCCAGTTGGGTCGCAGACATAACGAACGGTTCAGAAGGTACTATAACCGAAAAGTTGCCCAGGCAAATACAAGTCTTGCAACGAAAGCTCTCGGCAATAAACTGGCTCGTATCTGTTATTATATTATTAAAGATCAAGTGCCTTTTCGTGAGGAACTGTTGTGTCATTAAACCGGGGACTGCAACGGTGATCCTGCAGTACTGGTGGTTCAAAACCCTGTAGCTTGGTTGGCACGCCGTTGCACTCCCTTAAACGAAAATCCAGGCGGATATCCTTTTTTGTGATCTGCCCTTGTCATGAGCCCTCTATGGTTGGCCCACTTGGAGCCCTTTATTTTGTCATAACCCATTGGACATGACAAGGTACCGATGTTTTTCTGGGGTCCGCTTAACGGACCAGGGGTCGTAAAGAAAAAGGAAGGTTGCTTCACTCCGAGACAAAAAAGGTCTCTCCGCTCCGCAACCGCCAATTTTATTTTTCTTAAATGACCTTGATCCCGATGGGTGCCTGGCAGCAGATCGAATAAGAATCCGCACCAATAAATTTTGAAAACCCGAATGCAGGCAACGACAAGGGACTGATCTCGTTCTGGATGATGTCCCTGCAAAAAAATCATTTTTTGCGATGGAGAAGTGTTTTTTCTTGCCAGAGGCCTTTTAATGGGTGCCACAAGCACAGGTTCAAGCATCTAAATTTCCATTACATATATCGTAAAATCAACAAAAATGCAAAAAGGGCAAACCCCTGAAAAAGGATTCGCCCTTATTTAAATACGATATCTCAAATTTTAAATTAGTCTTTGCTATCACAAATATATTGCGAGACTGTCGATAAAAGTATTATTTGATCGTCTGTAATTGCTCGGGGCTATTTCGTCAAATTTTTTCCAAAATGCCAACTCAAGGTCATGAAAAATTATCTTTTTTCGCTTTTTTTACTTCATAAATAACTAGTTATTTGATAGAAGTGTTTAGCACATCGTAAAGGCTGGCGACTATTTTAAAAATGAAATTCCCCACGGCAAGCCATGGAGAATTCTGCTTTGCTAAGGATTGGATATCTTTTATTATACGAAAACCTTATTTTTTTATACGCATATTCTCCCAAGCCGTTTCCTGAATTAACCATTTATCTTTTTCTTTTAGCATATTTATTTTGTGATCAAAGAGCCAATGACCAGTATCCAGTTGCAAACTCAGGTCGGCTTTATTTCCTTGTACGTCTATCGAAGGATTGTAAAAGGTATATGTCGGGAAAATATAATATTGACCGGTAGATCTTTTCACAAAATCTTCCTTAGAAACCTGGACGAACTCAGCGCAAGGTGTTAGTTTCACCGTTTCAGTACAATATGAAAATGTTTTCTCTAAATTTCGCTCATTATATGCTTTCTCATAACTGATTAAAGTCTCTATGATCTTTTCTTCTTCAGCATTTTTTGCTTTATAGTCTCCAAGTAAGACTTTTCCCGAAAATCCGAATAAAAATAGAGATCCAACTAATAAGCTAAAAATTATTAGTATTTTATTATTCATGAGAATACCCTCCCTCTATCCATTTTAATTTTTTGAGCTTCAGAGGACTATATAAGATTGGAATAATCCTCTATAAAAAAGATACAGGAAATAGAGCATTAATGGTCCCGAAAGAACAAACAACAATTCTGTCAGGACCAAAACAGGCACAATTTGAGGTGTTTCTCCATGTTGATAACCTCCAGAATCGAGGTTAACAGATTGAAGTGGTAAAACATTACATTGAGAGAAACAGATGGAAAATGAGGTTACCAATATAAGTCATGTTTCAGTATGAGAGTGGATACAGACCAGAATTCGGATATATAGTGTTAAAATTTGAAAAAGAATATTAGATGCTAAAGGTTGAATTCACCTTCTTAGAAAGACAGTTGCCTTCAAATTCTAAACTACAGAATTATGAGACTTTGTCAATGGGTATATTCCTTATTTTTATAGGGAAATACCCCAAGGGTAGGAGTTTATCTGTCCTGTTTTGCAATTTAAATATCTTCTATGTTCGAAGTATTGAATATATGCTTTAAAATGCATGACTTTGTGCCTGTACATTCAATTGCAGAATAATGAAAATTTCGAACCGAAAACAAACCTGTGCTTTCTTGCCATCACATGAAATCCATTAAAGCCAATAGATATCAAACTCGAACTGTAAATATCAAACCCTGATTATTTTTAAGGTTTCCAATCCCATTTTTAGTGCATCGCTTGCAATGAATACCTTGGAGATATCGGCAATAAGGCTCCTTCGCGATCTGTTGGAGACATCTGACATTTTAACGCCCGGCATAACATTGTCATCACCGTGTCGCCGAAGGCGATCCGGCGCATGTATTGGTTATGTGCTATATTTATTATTTTTTTTGCTCCACCACGAAAATATATACAACAGCCCTACAAATAGAAATAATCCGAAAGGAAACTTAATACTTGGAGCTTGCCATTCTACAACACAGAAGGATGTATACCCTAAAAATATTAACATACCACCGATGAGTTCCGATTTCCAAGCGATAAGCAGTCCAAACCACATGATGAACATAGCAAGCATTTCAATTCGTACGACCAAGGACTGTTTCATAGGATTGGGAATTCCTTCGCCAATAGCAAAGATAATAAGCATCACAAACAGAAGAGTTCCTATGACACGCGGAGTCCAGAGAATAGCATAACTAAACCATTTCTTATTCATATATTACAATTTTGTTATGAAACCTATACTATCTCAGTTATGCACTTTGACATATCTTGCCAGAAGACCAAATATCACTGAACTTTGATATATTGAGATTACCACACGGAAATCGAGCTTATTAAAACCTGTGCTTTCTTGCCAGTATTTGGCCTACAAACAATTAAGCAAGCATTGTGATATCTGTAACGATTTAAGGCTTAAAATTCCTGCCATACATATCAGCAGTTATCTGTAGCGCCCATTCTTGAATGAATATTTCAATGTTTACTATCCAATAAATCTGGCTTCGTGTTTTTCACGGTCATTAACATGATCAGCAAAATCGTCGTGGAAAATTGAAATTAACAAAAGTAACTTTTAAACATGATGAATTTATACTAATGAATGACAATATACGTCTATTTTGAAAGATGTTTTCGAAAACGTTCTATTATTCTTTGGGATAAAAACGCAATTTTTTCAATAATGAACATAGAAATACGAAACCCAAAAAAAATACTTGCTATAATTAGACTTGCTAAACGACTCCAAACTTTCCACTCAACAATACGATGCCACGCCATTTTTAATGAATCGAAGATTGAAACTTTGAGCTCTGAGTTTCTTTCTTTTCGGAATTCTTGACGATGAAGAAATGACATATTGTTAGTTACATAAGTCTTCATATACTCCGGCTTCCAAATAGGCTTATAAGATTTCTTTGGTTTTGATTCCTCGCAAACCCTGAGAGATCCAAAGTGTGCCCATGCAAAAGTTTTATCCCATTGCGGCAGCAGTTTGAACTCGTTAAAAAATGTTTTTCTGCTTTGGCTTGCACCTAATTCATTTTCCTTAGGGCCTATAAAAAGGATTCCTGATTCGATAAAACATGTTCCACCTATCGTTCTGTTCAATTCTCCTATGGTTCGCCATGAAATGATGCTGTTTTCACCAACATTAATTTTGTATCGATCGAGTCGAAATGTGCTTGGTACAGTGATATTGTCAGCTTCCATTCCAATTTTGTCGATAGATAACTCTTCTGTTAAATAACTTAAAAGGCTTTGCTCAGAGCCAACTTTTCGAAGGCTGGAAGCAAAACAATAATACCGGGTCTTGTCCCATGGTGGCAATTTCATTAAATTTTCATGGAACTCTAATTTCAAGTAACCAGACTCTTCTCTGTCCAAAGATCCAATTACAAGAATATTGCCAACTTTAAAGCATCTCCCGCTTCGTTGAGCTCCCAGTGCAATATGCGTCACACAAGTTAGCAAAACCCCACTATGTTCAATGATAATAAAATCGCCCAGTCTATATTTAATTTCATTTATCGACATACATAACAAAGATTATACGACCTAAATATATCGACAAACACATTCATTTATGGACGTGTATGCCGCATAGTAGATTATAGATATCTTGCCAGAACAGCAACCCAAGATTGATCGACTCCAATTGCATATATCGCATAACTCCACACCAAAGTCAAAAAGGCAAATCCCCGAAAAAGGATTTGCCCTTATTGAAAAACGATATCACAA
>JBFESJ010000267.1:0-4370 GCA_041548585.1 Desulfobacterales bacterium
GAATATCAATTATATGCCTCCGGTTAATTTTCTCGGATGCTCCCGCTCAAAGTCCGGGATCTTTGACTTGATATTGAACAAAATCCTTCAGTTCTAACCAGACACTAATTATAACATTCATGAATTAAAGAAACAGTAAAAACGAATCACGAAAGCACGAAATAAATATCTTTTTCGTGCTTTCGTGATAAAAATATTTTTATGTCCCGCTTCAGCGTTAATGACTTAAGAATTCCTTTTAAATTTCTCCCCTTAACTACTTCAGTTCGAAGGCAATCAACGCGCTTTTGGGTTTGGTCGTTACCACGGATCCGGTCTTTACCACCAGGGCGGCCACCAGTTCGTCCTGCCCGTCATTGTCAAAGTCCCCCACACCAAAGTCGCTCAAATAGCCCGAAAGTTTGCGTGTTTTCCAGAGTGCGGACAGGCCGATCCCGTCCCAGGCGCGGATTTCGATTTCCCCGTGGGTAAAGGTTCTATACGAAATGAGCTTGCTCAGGCGATGGTTTTTGACGGTAATCACCTCATCTTTGCCGTCCGCGTTGATGTCCCGGATCAGAATCCGCATGGGATAGTATGCAAAGTTTTTCATATCCTTGGAGCCGTGGTCGGGCAATTCGAAATAATCGGGGGTGCCGCCGGAGATTTCCGCGTCCTTCCATATCTGTTGCCCGGACGGATCGTACAGTCTCATGTAATCGAGCTTGTCGAACACAACCGCCGCTTCAGATCCGTCGTTCATGGCATTTCCTAAGGCAAAGCCCATCAGGTTGGCGCGTTTCGCACCCAAGACCCGGTCGGCGGGTTCATATCCGAGATTCTGCCAGACCAGCTCAAAGATGGGCTTGTCAAAAGGGCTCTCTATCCCCTGTTTTTGGCCGAGCAGAATGTTTTTCCGCTGCGGCGTGTCAACAACCCGGAAGTACCATGCACTGTCCTTAACGATTTCCGTAAAGGTTTTTCCGTTAAATTCGATGACAAAGGATTTGACGATTTTGCGATACGGGTCGAGTGCCGATACAAATATTTCAGCAACACCGTTGCCGTTGATGTCCCCCACATCCACACCGATAAGGTGGTCAAGGCGACGTTCGGCAATGGTGTTTATTTTAAAGAACCGTTGATTGTCATACCGGTAGGCCTCAACAGAATGTTCTGTTGTAAACACGGTCTCCTGTTTTCCGTCGCCGTCAATATCTCCAATGGCCATACCGGTAATTCGGTGTTTAATGCTTCTGCTTTTCCAGAATTTGGCAGACTGGCTTGACGCCGTTTGTGTTGGGATAAATGCTGATCCCGGCCCTGCTTTTCGGGTGTCCTGCAGTTCGTCGGTGCCGAACCCGCCGGTAACCAGTTTGTCGGGATGGGCGCGGATGTCCGGCTGGGTCTGACCGGTTTGGGCCGAAGGTGCCTGGGTGGATGGAACAACCCGCCGGGTTTCCATCACACGGCCGAACTCTTTTTCATTGATGTCGGATGCAAAAAGATTGATGCTGGGAATCACCTGATCCATCCCCTGACTCTGGTTGAAAAAAGCGAGCGTCTGCTTTTTGCCGGACACATCGACCATCTTGGCGTCGATACTCACGCTGTTGCCAAAAACCGTCAGACTGCCGAAAAGGACGTAATCGGCGGACAGTTTGGTCCCAAGCTTGCGTGCCTTGCTTTCATTCAATGGCCCGCCAATGGCCGCTGCCGCCTTTTCGGTAGTTTGCCGGTTAATGACAAAAACCTTGTCTTCCCAATACAGACGGGAGGAGAGCATATCGACGATGCCGTCTTTTAAAAATGAAAGGTCCTTTTCCGCATGGACCTTAAACGGGACAATGGCAACCTGAAACGGTTCGGCAAATGCCGACAGCTCGGTGCCAACACTAAAAACGTACAATATCAGTCCGATAAGAAATATTTTGTAAGTTGTGTGACATTTTGTTTTCAAAAAAATCTCCTCCTTAATAGGTTAGTGACGAGTGATGAGTGAATAGTGACAAGTAAGTAGTGACGAGTGACGAGTTAAGCGAAGACAGTGGCGATTGAATAATGACACGTAAAAAAAATAAATAATTAAATTCAGTGGCAGCTTGTTCATTTTTTTAACGATTTTTGTAACCCGATAACCATCTTGGAGATTTCATCCAATTCATCAAGAAGTGCTTGGATCGTAGTGTTTTTAAAATGTCCAAGATCTTGGCCGATAAGAATCTGAGTTTCAAGTTCAGCAATGCTGCCTTGAGAGATTCGTAAAAAGTGAATAAACTCTTTATGGTTATTCCGGCCTGCCCCTTCTGCAATATTGCTGGGAATTGAAATTGCTGCACGGCGCATTTGAGACGTTAGGCCAAATTTTTCTGAATCAGGTAATTTAGACGTTAGCTCATAGATATGTTTTACAAAATTTCTCGATTTTTTCCATACCTTTAATTTATGATGCGGTTTCATTATCCAAGGCACTCGTCACCCGTCACTCGTCACTATTTACTATTCATCAAGCACTTTTTTCAATATTTCGTTCACCATCTTGGGATTGGCTTTTCCTCTGGTTTCTTTCATGACCTGGCCGACGAAGAAGCCGAACAGCTTGGTCTTTCCGTTTTTATAATCGGTTACTTCTTTTGAACACCGTTGGAGCACCGTTATGACAACCGATGTTATGGCCGATTCATCGGTCACTTGAACCAGCCCCTTTTCCGCCACGATCTCTTTGGCCGGTCTGCCGGTTTGGGCCATTTCGTCGAATACGGTTTTGGCAATTTTATTGCTGATGATTTTTTCATCAATGAGCTGAAGCAATTGGGCGAGATCTTTTGAAGAAATCGGTGATTCGGCGATCGATTTGCCCTGGGTGTTTAAAAGTCCCATCAGGGACCCCATGACCCAGTTGCTGACCTGTTTGGGATTCGAAAAATCTTTTACACAGGCCTCGAAATAGTCCGCAAGCTCACGGCTCGATGTCAGAAAATCGGCATCGTAGGCCGGAAGATGGTATGTTTCCATAAACCGCCGCTTTTTATCATCCGGAAGCTCGGGAATACGCTTTTGGATCGAATCGATCCAGTCGTCATCGATGATCAGCGGCAAAAGGTCGGGGTCCGGGAAATAGCGGTAGTCATGGGCCTCCTCTTTACCCCGCATGGACGTGGATCTGTTTTTATCCGGATCCCACAGCCGTGTTTCCTGAATCACCTGACCGCCGTCTTCCAGGAGCTCCTTTTGCCGGATAATCTCAAATGAAATCGCCTTTTCGACATGCTTAAAGGAGTTCAAATTTTTCAATTCAGTCCGGGTCCCGAAAGCTTCAGACCCTTTAGGGCGGATGGACACATTTGCATCACATCTAAAACTTCCTTCTTCCATGTTGCCGTCGCTGATGTCGAGGTAACGGACAATGGCCCTGAGATGTCGAAGGTAAGCGCCGGCTTCTTCGGGAGACCGGATATCCGGTTCGCTGACGATCTCGATCAGGGGAACGCCGGTTCTATTGAAATCCACCATACTCAAGGGGCGATCCGGGTCATGGGTCAATTTGCCGGCATCTTCTTCCATGTGTATCCGCGTAATGCCGATCTGTTTTTGATGACCGTTTATTTCTATTTCGATAAAGCCATTTCGGGCAATGGGCAATTCGTACTGGGAAATCTGGTATCCTTTGGGAAGATCGGGGTAGAAATAGTTTTTACGGGCAAACCTGCTTTCCCGGTTGATTTCGCACCGGGTTGCAAGGGCCATTCGCAGGGTATATTCGACAACCTTTTTATTTAAAACAGGAAGCACGCCGGGCATCCCCAAACACACCGGGCAGGTGTGCGTATTGGGCGGTGCGCCGAACACGGTTGAGCAGCTGCAGAAAATCTTTGTTTTGGTCTTGAGCTGAGCATGAACTTCGAGCCCGATGACCGGTTCGTATTCCATTAATTCAAATCCTTTGGAATTTTGGTATCTTAATTTCGAATTTTGTGTTTAAAGATCTGAATAGCGAATTTTGTATGATTGATAAAAAATAGTCAAGCCATATTTGCCCCGTATAACGATGGAGAGAAATATGTTCTGTTTCGGATAAACCCGCCATAGGCGGACAAGCCTTTCGCTTACTTGTCCGCCTATGCTGTGTGGCGGATTAGATCCCTAAGGTAAACCTTCGGGAGTTTCATAAAATCGTTATACGATTTTATTTTGACAAAAATACTTGTGAAATTTTATAGAAGACACAATAATTTATGAATTTTGCATGAAAGTTGGTGAGAAAAATTGCCCATCATCCTTACAACAAAGTCTCATCAAATTTCATGCAAAATTCAGGTGATAATCTATTGAAACTGAGGCGAATAATGAAATTTTTTTTGTGCGTCATCGGCATGGTCATGGTGGTGGAA
>JBFESJ010000268.1:0-4360 GCA_041548585.1 Desulfobacterales bacterium
ACCCATTGCAGCATCATGCCCCAGCTGACGGTGCTCGGATCTCCGAATCCCAAAAATGCCAGCGCTGCCTCTATGATGATGGCTGAAGTGACACGAAACGTCATGTACAAAAGTGACAGAGGCAGCACATTGGGCATAATGTGACGAAAAATGATACGAAAATGGGAAGCCCCGGCGACTTTGGCGGCCTCGATGAACGGCCTTTCCTTCAAGGAGAGGGTTTGCGCCCGGATAACGCGCGAAACTCCCGGCCAACGAAACAGGGCAATGAGCAGGACGATCGTCCAAATATTTAACTGTCCGAACAAAGAAGACAGAATCAGCACGACCAGCAGGGACGGCATCACCATAATCATGTCTGCCAGGCGCATCAGGAGTGTGTCCACAATTTTACCTGAATAGCCGGCAATCATGCCAATAGCTGTACCGAGGAGGATACTCATAAATGCTGCAGAGATTCCGACCATAAACGCGATGCGGGCACCGGCCAAAAGCTGGCACAGAATATCGCGTCCGATAAAATCCGTTCCCAGCCAGTGACGCCAGCTCGGACCTGTGGAATGGGAAATATCAGGATCTACGCCGGTCATGGGATGGTACATGGGATCGATCATGGGCGGAAAAAAGCTGCATAACGCCATTAGCGCGAAAATGATCAACAGGATCAGCCCGATTTTACCAATCAGGTTTTCTTTATAGACCGACCAGCCTTCCAAAAAGCGTTCGACCGTCGGCGACTTTTTGGGACTTCTTTTGTCCCCATTTGGTATTTGAGCCGATCTGTTTATTGTCATCTCTTCTCCTGTCAATACTTAATTCTTGGGTCCAGGTAGGCGTAGAGAACATCGACCACCAGATTCGAAATCAAAACCACCGTCGCAATCAGCAGAAAAGAGGCCTGAGCCAGAGGATAGTCACTGTTGCTGACGGCAAAGACCAGCTCTCGCCCGATCCCCGGCCAGCTGAATACCGTTTCCGTAAGGGCGCCGCCGCTGAGGGAAAATGCCAGACTAATTCCCACGCTGGTTACCACGGGCAGCGCGGCATTGGGCGCGGCATGATGATTTCGAATCACCTTTTCTTCAAGCCCCTTGGCCCTGGCCGTTAAAATATAGTCTTCTTTGAGTGTATCCAGCATAGTGCTGCGCATGAGGAGCAAGTAACTTCCAAAATGAATCAAAAATAAAGTGGCCAGAGGCAAAACCATGTGATGCGTGACATCCAGGAATTTCAACCAGAATCCGGATGACGAATCCAGCCATATCTCTGGTGAGATCATGCCGTTTAAGGGGAACCATCCGATATTAAATCCAAAAATCCAGATCATAATCAACGCCAGCCATGGGAGAAAAAGGGTATGGCAGATCAGCGCCCCGAGGGTCATCCAGGTATCGGTTTTTTCCCCTTTGCGCCAGGATGCGATTTTTCCCAAAAAAATGCCGGCGAAGGCCGAGAGAAGGATAGAAGTGGAAAACAACAGGATGGTATTTGGAACCCGGTTCAAAATAATCGTGAACACCGGCACACCGTAATGAAAAGAAATTCCGAAATTTCCGGTAAAGAAGTTTTTGAGATAATAGATATACTGCAGCCAGATCGGTTGATCGAGCCCCAGTTGGGCGATCAAATGGGCTGCATCTTCCGGGGTCAGGGTCGGGTCGACCATCCGGGTCACCGGGTCGCCGGGTGCCAGACGGAACAGCAAAAAAAGTACCGTTAAAATCACAAAGAATATTACCAATATCTCGATCAGTCTTTTAAAGACAAATTTTCGGATTTCCATGATAAAAAGTTTTATTAGCCGGTATTCTCCGGGTTGGGTTTTACCAGGCAAAAGGACCAGAGATTTCCAATTCCGTCCAGGGTTTCCACCCAGCCTTTGAATGTGTCCTTTCGCGCGGCTTCAATGAGTGCCGGGTTATAAATGGGGATATACGGAACATCTTCCATGATAATCTTTTGCATCTTAAAAATCAGTTTTTTGCGTTGTTCCGGATTCATTTCACTGGCAGATTTTTCGGCGATACGGTCGAACTCCGGGTTGTTGTATCCGCTCATATTCCAGCCCCGAATTATGTCGTTGGCAGAGTGGAAAAAATTTCTCAAGTAATCGGGATCCATGGATAATTTTCCATATCCCAAAATAAAGGCATCAAATTCATGTCGTTCTTTAACCTGGGTAAGCAACGCCCCAAAGGCCATTGGCCGGGAAAGCGCCGGCATGCCCAAATCCCTGAGCCATTCCTGAATCATCATGCCGCTCATGGCACGGTGCGGATCGTAATCCGCCGGAGGCGTCAGAATCGTGAATTTTTCCATCAATTGGCCGTTGGGTAGCCGTATTCCTTTGCCGAGAACCACTCTACCGTTCTCGTCAACGGGCGGTTTTTCCCAGGTATATCCGGCTGTTTGAAGGATATGATAGGCAGTTTTAATACGATCGTCTCGATTCATGCCTTCTCCGTAGCGGGAAACATCCGAACAAAACCAGTATCGGTTCCCTGGCGGGACGATAGAGTCCATGCAGGTCCCGTGTTTCTGGAGAATGCGGGAAATGATGAATTCTTTGTCAACAAGAACGGCAATCGCCCGCCTCAGGCTGACATCGCTGAACGGTAGGGATCTCAAATTAAACCCCATAAAATATACCGCGCTTTTTTTACTGTAAAATATCTGGATGTTCTTTTGCTGCTTTAGGTCATCGATATATCCGGGCTGAATCCCCCACAAGAACATATCGATATTCCCCTTTTTGAGGGCCAGCACCGCCACATCAGCGCTGCCGTAAATTTTGAAAAGCAGGTCATTTACATACGGGCCGAGAATTCGACCGCCGATGTCCTGATCAAGGCCGAAAAAATACCTGTTTTTTTGAAGATGAACATAAGTACCCCGCTGCCATTTTTTTAGAACAAAGGGGCCGCACCCGACCGGTGTTTCAATCTTGTGGTTGATGAGTTCTTTCAGTGGTTTTTGTTTGGTTCTGGCGGCTTTTGCGATATTTGCCCATTCTGTTGCAGATACAATCGATGACGTCAGCGTTCGGGTCAAAAATATGGCTTTCGGTTCCTCGAGATAGAACCGGACGGTGTGGTTGTCCGGTGTTTCTATTTTTTTTATAAATTTCCAGCTGGAATGGTACCGGGGAATCCTAAATTCTTTTATGAGGCCTGCGGTAAAGGCCACATCCTTTGATGTAACATCCGAACCGTCAGACCACTTTGCCGGTTTGAGACGAACGGTATATGAAATTGTAGCCGGATGGTATTTCGGTTCGCCGTCGGCAAGCCAGGGAACCAGGGAAAGTGTTTCAGGATCACGCAAATACAGCGGCTGATAGATCAGAGACAATATTTTTTTTGAATTGGCATCACTGGCCAGCCAGATATTCAAGGTTTTGGGTTCTTCATGCAACCCTAGTTTTAGAAAGTGCTGATTCGGCTGCTTTCCACAGGAAAGCGACAATAATAGAATGATAAAAATCTGAATGAACAATAGAAGCTTACGTGTCAAGAATCGCCACCATATCCAGGTTTATACTGCTTTTTTCTGTTTAACGATCACAACCATATAATATTGTCATAAAAAAAATTAGGTATTCACGGGGAGTGCTCCCCCGTTTCACTCCGGTGTCACCGTGTCTCGTGATTTCAATGACTTTGCAGATGCAGAAGATTAAGGGCTCGAAACTATAGCTTTCATTTGTATTGCTTTTTGTTCCACAAAATCAATGACTTGAGCTTCCAGTTTTACATGATCCAACCGGTTGATACGGGGAATGCCTCCCGGGCTGACGCAGTTGATTTCCGCCAGCTTGTCTCCGATTACGTCGATCCCCACAAAATAGAGGCCGTCTTTAATCAGGCGGTCTTTGATGGCCCGGCAGATTTCTTTTTCCCAATCCGTCACTTCATGCTTCAATACATGACCCCCCGCGTGAACATTGGTTCTGAAATCTCCTTTTTTAGGTTTTCGCCGCATGGCGCCCAGGATCTCTCCATTTAACAGCAATATCCTGATATCCCCTTCTTCTTTTACGATTTCCATAAATTCCTGAACCATAATCGGTTCACGCGCCGGATAATTTTCATATCCTTTGACGTAGTAATTGATCAAAGAATTCAGATTTTCCTGGTCCTTTGTACTGACTTTGATAACGCCTTCACCTCCGAATCTTTGCAAGGGTTTGATCACCATGGCGCCCCCGAAATCATCAATGATTTTTTTTAGCCGTTTTGGGTCTCTGGATACGTGCGTCACGGGAATGATGTCCGGAAAATTCAGTGTATATAATTTGCTGTTGCCGATAATCTGTCCGCTGGTGGAATTGATCATGAACACCCGGTCATTGATGGGTGAA
>JBFESJ010000269.1:0-4330 GCA_041548585.1 Desulfobacterales bacterium
AAATAAAGTATAAGAACCTTTTTAAAGCGAAAGGGCGGTACCACAGCCCGGAGGGTTGTGGTAAAAATTTCGAAATACCCCGTAGCTTGTTGAAGTGAAGCGTAAATCCCGCTTTCGGGGCTGCGGGGATAGGAATTTTAGCCTTTCGCTTACTTGTCCGCCTATGCTGTGTGGCGGATTAGATCCCGAAGGTAAACCTTCGGGAGTTTCATAAAATCGTTACACGATTTTATTAATTCTAATTCCTTTCTTCTCCAATTCCTTTACAAACACGCCACTTCGATAACTGACGGTGCAGTAAGCCACAATCTTGGCATCTTTATAGTACGATGGATTTTTCAAAAACTCCTGACTTGTTATTGCATTGGGAAGCATGGATACGCTGATCTCAGCCGGTCTGCGTACATCTACAAAGAGCACATTGGCTGTTTTCATCAAACGCATCGCTTCGCGCGGTGATACGTCTTGTACAGATGAAAAGCTTTTTTTGTAGTTCGCATACATTTTATAAACGATTTCTTTTTTGTTGGCATTCGTCAGTTCGGCACCGCAGGGTACGGTTTGTAAAATCAGCATTCCAGCAAACAACCACAGTACGAGACTAAAAAGATTCCTCATGTCATTGTACCCCTTTTGTAACTCATCGAGACAATACTTAGTCAAATGTCTTTTGTCAGTGGTCTATGGTCAAAAGAAATTGCAGAGCCTCATTCGAGGCCCTGCCGTTTAATATATTTTCCGCTTGGCAATTGTAGTCCAATTAACAGCCTGCGCCATCTAAATTCTGCCACGACTGGATCTACAACTTACACGTGGCGACTGCTTTGTTCATACAGGTGTTTAAAAAGTAGGCAATAGTCAGAATGGTAATGGTTGTTCCAATCATAATGCACCTCCTGTTATATCCATCAATTTTCCTTGGAATTCGGATCCCAGATCACATCCAAGTTACTGGTTAGGGGTGTTTCATGCAAAATCGCTCTCAAGCTTATCAATACTTTCTTTTCCACAAAAAAATTTATCTTTTTGTTTTATTGTTGTCGCTAAAATTGTCGTCTTCGATATACATTTTTGATTGTAAGTAGTTCTTAGAGATAAAATTATGCCTGGAACAGGAAAATGCAACGTTAGTTAAATGAGGTTTTAATAATAGGTTATAACTATCATATGATACCCTCAATTTCGTCCCTCATCGACTTCCACCCCATAGGGCATTCCGTCCTAGGCTGATGAATTCTATCTTCCAATTCAGTGACGACCATTTTGAACCGTTTGTTGGCCTTTTAGTGGGATACATAGATCATTTTTTCAGTTTCGAATCCTAAGGCTTTTGCCTTCTTTACCAATTCAGATTTTAGGGATTCTTCCATATGGGGCTCTCTTGCCAAAATCCACAAATAGGATTTGTTGGGCCCACACACCAGTGAATAGGAATAATTTATTTTATCAAGGTTTATGATGTTATAAGCTCCGTAAAAGGGACCCCAAAAAGATACTTTTAACCGACCAATACTTGAATCATCTATAAAGTATGCTTTGCCGATCGCCTCTTTCCATCTATTTTTTTTGGGATCGAACCCTTTATTGACAACCTTAATACCGCCATCATCTCTAAGGCTGTATTCTGCTGTTACCCTTTCTAAACCGCTTTCAAAGGAGTGATCCAGCCTGGCTATTTCGTACCAAGTTCCCAAATACTGATCGATATCAAAACCTGTAACAGGTGAAACATTTTCTGGAATGTTTACACACGCCGATATGAGGATCGGAATAAAAAAGAGCAGTCTTTTAATCATAAAATATCTCCTTTTCCAGGCCAAAATTAGCGAATCATCGCATTGAGATGAGTTTTTCGACGGATCAGAAACGGAAGCTGACGTTAAGGGCGCCGAACGGGGCAGTATCCTGATCAACCTTACCGATCTCGTTTCCATTTCGGTCCTCGATCTTGAGGTTGCCGTCGAAGGAAACCCCAGCGTAAAGATCCAACGCCAATCGGCGGTCGAGCCGCCAGGTGACCCGCATCCAGGTCGGTACAAGGTTGACCTCTCCGATCCCCTCAGAGGCAGGCCCATGGTCGTCGAGTCGAAATCGGAAAGAGCGCCAGGCCGAACCAGCGGCGATCTCCCAGCTTTTGTCGATGGAGTAGATCAGTTCTAAACCTGCCGGTCCAGTCGGACCGGGTCGAAAGGGGTTCGTCAGCATGAGCCGGTCGGAGATCTGCCAACGAATCACCACAAAAGGAAAGCCCTGAGTATCCTCCAGTCCGGTAAAGAGACCAGCCCCCAACCCCAGGGTCAGCTTGGGCGATAACCGGTATGATGCTGCCAAAACGGCGCCGATCCGAAAACTGTCTCCCCAATCGGCTCCGGACTCATGAGAGGATTGCAATGACGGAAGAAAAAACACGGTCCAGTCTTCGATGCCGGCGTATTGGAAGCTTAAATCGATACCGGTACGGTGAACATCGCCCCAGGGAACCCCGCGGAAGCCGGTAGCTCCGGTAAAGTCCCAATCTTCGTAGTCATAGGAAAGTTCGATTCCCGTCTTGATGTCAGTGGTCATTTGTCGTCCAGCATCGAAGCGGAAAAAATAGCGCTTAACGTTGTAGTCACCACCGCCTTCCAAATCCGTGTCGAACTGGTAAAGGGGAAACGCCGAAACGGAAAACTCCGTATCGCCGACCTTGGACCGGACAGGGGCTTGCTGGCTCAGTGCCGGCTGCAATGTCAATGCCGAAAAGGCCAGAACCATCAACAGCCCGAACCACTTCCTAAACGCATGCATCTTTTGACGAACTCCTTTCCGCGGGATGAATTCAAATAAAGTATAAGAACCTTTTTAAAGCGAAAGGGCGGTACCACGGCCCGGAGGGTTGTGGTAAAAATTCCGAAATACCCCGCAGATTGTTGTAGCTTGGCGTAAATCCCGTTTGCGGGGCTGCGGGGATAGGAATTTTAGCCCGCCAGAGGCGGATAAATCCTCCAGAGGCGGACAAGCCTTTCGCTTACTTGTCCGCCTATGCTGTGTGGCGGATTAGATCCCGAAGGTAAACCTTCGGGAGTTTCATAAAATCGTTACACGATTTTATTTAAGTTATGAGACCGTGCGCACCACTGGAGCTGATCGCTACGAATAGCGAAGCTATTGCGCAGTCCGACTCCAGTAACCGGTTGGACATCGTTTTACTTTTCTTCTAAAGATTGACGATCGATAAACAAAGCCTCCAAGCCGGGTCTCTTCGTCTCGCCTGTTTTCAAATATAGATGGCCAGTCAATCTTGCATAGTTGTCAAGGTCTGAGTCGATCATGTAAGTCGCCTTATACCTGCGGCCGCGTTGAGAAAATTCCACCCTTAATACCTTGATCTTGTCAAATGTCACTGTGGCAATTCGACCAATCCCTTCGGTCTCTTCGCCGTTGATGCTGCGAAATAACTGAAGATGATCACCTTTGCTCTTTATAACTACCTTTCCGTTATAACTCTCATTAGAATCAGGCCATCTCCCAATGACCTGGTATGTGCCCCGCAGGAATGAATATAAACCCTCGACCTCTCCATCCTGAGCCCAAACGCCAGAGACAAGAATTATGATTAATAACGCTGCTATAAAATTGATCCGTTTCATAGTTCAAAAATGCCTTCCATATTTTTCCTTTTGGTTGCATCTAACGTATAAATCATCGGTGCGGTTTTTTACATTTGCTGCATTGATTTGTTCGGCGTTACCTCAATATTTTTCGCGGTTACGCAAGCACCTCTTTAATTACTGATTCCAATAGTTCTTCATCTTCGAAAAGATGCCGATATTGGTCATAAGGTAGATTGCCTGCGTTATATTGTTTTTCAAAAAATATTTTCAATCGCCATGGATCAGGGTCCGGCTTATCAAAATCGAAGTCGATACCACCAACATCTGCGGTACGATAAACATCAACCCCGACACCATGTGTCCGGTAGCGCCAGTTAGAGCCTGGTATTTGAACATCACCACGATTTTCCGGTCGAAGCACATCTTGCGCTTTCTCAAATCCAAAAACTTTTACCAAGAGTTCCTCCGCCCATTTTTTCTCGGCGTACCACAGAGGAATAATGTTCTTTATTAATTTGTTCTCATTCATAGTACTTTAGCAACAGAACTAGAAGCTATCTCAAAATAATCTTTTGGCCCAACCTCGGCGTTGGAGCCTCGTTTTAAGTCCTCGACATACTTGAGTATGCGTGTCGAAGATCCCGTCAACAGGCGGGGCGGGTTAAAACTCGGCCCCGCCTTTTTATCCCGCTGGGTTTTAGCGGGGGATCTTGAACCAAAATCTTTATTTTGAGATG
>JBFESJ010000270.1:0-4280 GCA_041548585.1 Desulfobacterales bacterium
CCTTATGGCCTACACCAACGCCGAGATAAGCGGATATAATCAGATGTTAATCCTTCTGATAAAACCCCTTGACATAACACGATGTGGTATTATTGTTGCCATTGGGTTAGGTAAGTACTCTCTTTAGTACTGCCTATTTTGCCTCCCCCCTAAGGCCCCTGGCTCTGCACCAGGGGCCTTTTGATTTGTGGGTTAGGGAGGGTCATCAAATTTGAGTTAGTGTCCATCCGTAAATAGTCTTTTTGCTCAATCTTTTCGCCTGCCCTGTGAAATGCGTAGCCTATTTCTCTGGGGTGATGCTCTAAAAATGACCCTCGATATATTAACATATGCCCGCTTGGCCCGATAGATTTTCCGTCGGGGCGGTTAATTTTTTCGCATGTCTTGATCTTTAACAAAACGCTTAATTTATCGATGGACACGATCCGAGAAATTGTCAATAAAATTAATAATAAGATATGCTTGAATGTTTAATTTATGATATTGTGGATGTTGTAAGGATGTTACAAGTCTATGAAATATAAGGAGAAGCCTTTAAAAAAAGATGAAATCCAAAAAGTTGCAAATAAGCGGTGTCGGCGAAGTTCTGCTTGAACGAAGCAATCGGGCCAAGCATATGGGGTTGTCTGTCCGACCATTCAAGGGTGTACGAGTGGCTGTTCCACGCGGGGTATCATTTGCCGCGGCTGAGGAATTCGCGCATTTGAAAACAGGTTGGATAAAGAAGCACCTGGAAAGAATGGCCTCCATTGAAAAACGGGCGATAGCCCTCGAAGAAAGCAGACCCATCGACAGGGCCAAAGCGAAGAAATATTTGGTCAACCGGCTCGATGAACTGTGTGAGCAAAACGGTTTTAAATACAACAAGGTTTTTGTGAAAAACCAAAAAACCCGATGGGGCAGTTGCTCCGAAAAAAACAACATCAACTTGAACATGAATCTGGTACGACTTCCGTCCCAGCTCATCGATTACGTCATCCTCCATGAACTGGTCCATACAAGAATAAAGGACCACAGCAATCGGTTTTGGGATGAATTGGACAAGTTTGTGGAAGGTGCAAAAGGCCTCGACAAAAAACTCCGTCAATACACGTTAACTTAAAAAATATCTTCAATTAGATCATTCAGGGTTTCCTGAAGCCCGACATCATCGGTCAGCGGAAAACATATGGCACTTCGGCAGGCTTGATGCACGGGTATGTTCCGACGGATGAGTTGAGCGGCATAAATCAGAAGTCGGGTACTCGCCCCTTCCGTCAGTCCGTGCTCTCTAATGTTTCTTATTTTTCCGCCCAGGGATACCAATTTCGAAGCTGTCTCCATGGCGATATTCCCTTCATGGGAAACAATTTCAGCCTCTTTTGAGGCTTCGGGATAATCGAACCCAAGGGAAATAAATCGCTGGCGCGTGCTTTGCTTCAGATCTTTTAGAACGGATTGATATCCTGGATTATAGGATATCACCATCATAAAATCCGGATGCGTCTGGATCGTTTCGCCTTTTTTGTCAATGGAGAGTGTTCTGCGTGTATCGGTCAGGGGATGGATCACCACAGTGGTGTCTTTTCGGGCTTCTACAATTTCGTCCAAATAGCAAATGGCTCCTGTTCGAACCGCCCGGGTTAAAGGGCCATCCACCCATACGGTTTCGTCTTTTTTTAAAAGATAACGTCCCAGAAGATCAGATGCAAACAGGTCTTCATGACAGGCAACGGTAATCAGGGGACGCTTGAGCAGATATGACATGTACTCCACAAATCGGGTCTTGCCGCATCCGGTGGGACCTTTCAGCATCACCGGAAGTCTGGCGTCGAAAGCCGCCTCAAACATTCTAATTTCGTCACCCGTACTCAGATAATAGGGTTCTTTTTGGATTAAATGTCCGATGGTTTCAGGTGAAATTTGGGATGACATAGATGCCGTACCTCCAAAAATTGATTCATTTTCTTTGCTTGAATCAACAAGGGTTATGTTTTTCACATGCTGCAAAAAATAAGAGTTTATCTATCTCATTTATCATCATGTTTTTCAAGTAGATGAATCATAAATGTATTAATTAAAAACTTAAAGTTGGTGAATTGTCCAAAATTCTTTTAGTCTTTTCGTAAATATTTTGTCTGATCATGAAATATTCATTTTAGAATAGGATTAAGACGGGGACTAAAAATTTTTCCGGTTTTAGTCTGTTGCCGGGTTAATGCCGTATTTTTTCATCCTCACTTTTGTCGTCGTCCACGTCTATATGACCACAACCGGCCACTCAATTTTTGTCCATGTAAAAGCCATGATTACCGGTTGGGAAGAAATTGAAGAAGGTGTGGAAATCGAAGATTGGGAAAAAGCATCCCATAACCGCTTTTCTGAAATCATTGCCGAAGAAAAAGGATAAAAAGATGGTGAAGACGGGCGTTTCAATTTACACTCATTCCCGTCTTCAGCCAGTTTATTTTTTCTAAACGTTTAGCTCTTTGAAAATTGATCGCTTCAGATATGATTTAATTTTCACTGAAAGAACTCGTGAATAATGGCTCGTAATGAAAAAACCGGTCTTATCTTTTGATAAGGGTAAGTGGTTTAAGACAATATGTTCGCCCAACATCGAATCGATAAAGGTTTTTTCACAACGAGCCTTAATCCACTCAAACAGCTTCCAGCAAAAATTAAATCATATCCGAAGCTCCCTTAACATCGAACAGCCACTTTTTTTCAATCCAGCCATATGGGGTGCACCTCGCTTACGGTTTCCTTTACGGATTTGAGGGCCTGAAGTAGCCGGGTATACATCAACGCCAGCCCGATGTTTTCGGTAAAAATCATCAAAGAATCAAGATCCCGTTCAGAAACATCCCATCGTTCATAGTGATACAGCCGGAGAACACCGATCAGCTTGCCATGCAAGTTGATGGGAAGGGATACAATGGCATTGATCCCCTCTTTTTGGGCATCTTCCGGATACTGAAGACGGTCGGATTGTGTCACATCCCGAATAACAATCGGTTCTCCCCTTAACTGATGGACGAGACTTTTTTTAACTAAAATTGGTCCTTTATTCATATAGTTAATGCTAAGTCCAAAGCTGGCCAGAGCCTCAAGTTCTTCTGTATCAGGGTTGAGTACAAATATCGTACTGCCTTTAATTCCCAAGGCTCCAACCAAAAGTTGGGTCAATTGAGTTGCCATATCTTCCAGATTGTCGGATGCAGCAATGGCTCGAGTGACCACTTTATAAATTTCAATATCGATTCTGTCTTCGGCAACCATGGGATTCCTCCTTACACGCTCTATGCGTTAATAACAAAAAAGTATTTTTTTTCCATCACATTTTAATGGATGCGTATACATTTAAGACACAATACACACCGTCGCCTCTTTTAGAGCCGCCACAACTTTGCTGGAAACGCTTCCTGCAAAAAACCGCGCAATTTTTCCCGGCTTTCGATTTAATACCACCACGTTAAACCGGCCTTTTTGTACAAGATCGATAATATCTCCGGCAATATCCTTCTTTTTGGGTTCAAAAACAATATTGACCTGATTCTCTGAAAACCCCTTTCCTATCAGGTTATTTCTGATGACCTTAAGCTCGCCTTCCTGCTCTTTGACCCTTTGTGTCAAATACCCCAGGTTGTCTTTCATTTGTTCCATGATCGGGCTGCCGCGCATTTCAATTTTAGGTGCCGGCGTGTATGCATTAAATACGGTGACTTCGGCTTCTTTGTTATCGGCAAAGGTATGAATGACGAAATCCAAGGCCTTTTTGTCGAAGCTTGTGAAATTATAGGGTAATAGAATTTTATGGTGGTCCATATGGCCCTCCTTTCCCCCTGTTTTTGGGTTCTAGGGTTAATATCAGGGTCAAACCAGCATAGACGAATCAAATTTGTGCTTCATCCTGTATAGAATTCAGATATATTCGAGAATGGAGAGCGAGCTTGAGAGAGAAACACGAGGGGAAGTAATCAGAATCTGATGAATCGGCGGTTTAAATCTATAGCGTTGATTTTTTATTTTATTCTAAGAAATTGACACAATATTTGTCAACAATTATGAATGACCCTAAGCATGAGTATGAAATAGATTGAGTTCCTTATTTTATTAATTGCATTTGTCATTAATTTTTTGATATTGTTCATTTTATGCATTATTTGTTTTTGATTTTAGCGGTTTTATTTTGGTCTGGAAACTTTATTGTTGGAAGAGGGATCCACAACGATATACCTCCCATTACATTAGCATTTTGGCGCTGGGCGGTTGCGTTGTTGATTATATTGCCTTTTTCA
>JBFESJ010000271.1:0-4244 GCA_041548585.1 Desulfobacterales bacterium
AAGGAGATTAAAATGTATGAGATAATTGCAAATCCTGAAGATTACGCCATCGGGGCTTTAGAAGAGGGATTTGGGCATGGTCAAATTCCCTTTCCCGATAATAAACGAAAAAAATGGGCCGAAGAAATCGGCACTTTTGCCCAAAAGCTTGACGGCTTGTCTGACAAAGCAAAAAATCTACAGAAACTCCTTTTCAGTGAAACTGCCATAATGGCGACACCTGCATCCCTTAAGACATTTAAAGTCCAACTGTTTAAAATAAACGATGCGTTAAATATGGCACTTGATCTGGCCCAAAAGCTCGAAGCCGATATTGTAAAGAAAGAAAGTTGACGGCCTTGCAAAAAGATCGTTTTTGTGATTCCTACGAGGCTGTCAAAAAAATAGATTATGTTTAACCTAAACTGAGTATTTTAAATGAGGTTTAAGAAAGGTTCACTCAAATGAAACAAGACGTTATTGTGCGCTTTGCGCCCAGTCCCACAGGATACCTTCATATCGGTGGCGCACGCACAGCTATTTTTAACTGGCTCTTTGCCCAAAAGACCGGCGGTAAAATGATTCTCAGAATCGAGGATACGGATGCGGAAAGGTCCACCGAAGAATCTATCCGGGGAATTGTCGACGGTTTGAAATGGCTGGGAATTACCTGGGATGAAGGACCCTATTTTCAGTCACAGTTTATTCAAGAACATCTGACTGCAGCCCGTAAACTTTTGAAATCCGGTCATGCCTACAAGTGTTTTTGCACCAAAGAAGAGCTCGAATACAAACGACAGGAGGCACTGAAACAGAAAAAAGATTTGAAATACGACGGCACATGTCGCCAATTGACATTGGACGAGGTTACCGAAAAGAAAACCGCCGGAGTTCCTTACACCATTCGCATGAAAGTGCCGAAAGGCGAAGGCTCCGTCTGTTTTGAGGACATCGTCTATGGAACCATTGAATACAAATATGAAGATATTGAGGACTTTGTTATTGTCCGTTCCAACGGTCAGCCCCTTTATCTCCTGTCAAATACCGTTGATGATATCCGTGACCGGGTGACCCATATTATTCGCGGACAGGATGGTCTATCCAATACCCACCGGCAGATTTTGATCTACCAAGCGCTGGGAGTCCCTGTACCGAAGTTTGCTCATATGTCGCTCACCCTCGATCCTAAAAAAGCCAAGATATCGAAGCGAAAACATGGTGAACTGGTGGCCGTCCATTTTTACAAAGAACACGGCTTTTTGCCATGGGCATTCGTAAATTTTTTGGTCCTTTTAGGTTGGGCAACCCACGAATCGAGAGAAATTTTTTCAAAAAATGAACTGATCGAAGCATTTTCTCTACAGGGGATCAATCGTGCCAATTCCATCTTCAATGTCAGAAAGGATGATCCAAAATATTTTACCGATCCAAAAGCCATCAGCATCAACGCCCATTATTTAAAAACCATGCCCGTTGATCAAATCGAGCCTTATGTTAGGGCTGAACTTGAAAAAGCGGAAATCTGGGACCCGGTGTATGAAAGTACCAAGCGCCGGTGGTTTCTGGATACCATTGAACTCATTAGAAGCCGTTTTCATGTGACCACCGATTTTTCGACCCGAGGCCGGGCCTATTTTTCAGATGATTTCCCTATCGAAGATAGAGCGTTGAAAAAAAATATTGTCAAGCATCCACAGCTTAAAAAATGGCTTCCGATGCTGGCGGATCGTCTGGAAGATTTAAAAAACTTTACAGCCCCTGAAGCCGAGAATGTCATTCGAGAAATGGCGGAAACCCTCGATATCAAACCCGGCGTGTTGATCAACGGTATTCGAACCGTTGTCACCGGGCAGCTTGCCGGTCCGGGACTTTTTGATATTTTGATCACCATCGGTCAACGTCGTGTGGTGAAACGGCTGCGCAACTCACCAGCACTTTTCGATAAACCATAACCCGGCATAGTCCTACAAGTTTAACGGGCTGAAAACAAAAAGATCTTTATCACGAAAGCTCGAAAATTAGAAAACACGAAAAGAATTATTTAATTCGTGCTTTCTTCCTTTCGTGTTTTCGTGATTCGTTTTTAATTTTTCTCATAAAAGTTATAGATCCGACGCTTGAAATTACAATATTTACAATAAACCAAAAAATAAGAAAAGAATGGAACTTTTGATATGGCCAAACCCGAGCAAACCCCTGTATCTAATTTTATTAGAAACATCATCGCTGAAGATTTAAAAAACAACAAAAACGACGGTCGTGTTGTCACTCGTTTCCCACCGGAACCGAACGGTTATCTTCACATCGGACACGCCAAATCCATCTGTCTCAATTTCGGCATTGCCGAAGAAAATGAGGGTGGTATTTGTAATTTGCGATTCGATGATACCAATCCCAGCAAAGAAGAGGTTGAATATGTAGAATCCATAATAGAAGACGTTAGGTGGCTTGGATTCCATTGGGATGATCGGCTTTTCTACGCATCTGACTACTTTGAACAACTGTATGCATATGCGGTACAACTGGTCAAAGCCGGCAAGGCTTATGTGTGCAGCCTGAGCGCCGACGAGATCAGAAAAAACCGGGGCACGCTGACCATGTCCGGGAAAAACAGTCCTTATCGAACACGGTCAGTTGAAGAAAATCTGGACCTGTTTCAACGGATGAGGGCCGGAGAATTCGAGGACGGCGCTCATGTTCTTCGTGCTAAAATCGACATGGCTTCCCCAAACGTGGTAATGCGAGATCCGACACTCTACCGGATTCGAAAGGTTCCGCATCACAGAACTGGAGATACGTGGTGTATTTATCCCATGTATGATTTTGCACATTGTACTTCAGACTCTATTGAAGGAATTACCCATTCTCTTTGCACTCTGGAATTTGAAAATAATCGTCAATTGTACGACTGGATACTCGACGAACTGGATGTGGATTGTCATCCCCAGCAAATCGAGTTTGCTCGCCTCAATCTCAGCTATACCGTATTGAGCAAACGTAAGCTTGTGGAACTGGTCCAGGGGGGACATGTGTCCGGATGGGACGATCCTCGAATGCCGACCATCAGCGGACTTCGTCGACGCGGCTATACACCGGAATCGATCCGTAATTTTTGTGAACGCATCGGTGTTGCCCGGCGGGACAGTACGGTTGATATTGCACTGCTTGAGTTCAGTATCAGAGAAGACCTGAACAAACAGGCACCACGGGTCATGGGGGTTCTGCGCCCCTTAAGGGTGGTCATCGATAATTACCCCGAAGATCAGGTCGAAGAACTCGACGCGCTAAACAATCCCGAAGACCTGGACATGGGCACACGGAAAATTCCTTTTTCACGTGTCATCTACATCGAACAGGATGACTTTCTGGAAGATCCGCCGAAAAAGTTCTTCCGTTTGGCCCCCGGCCGTGAAGTGCGATTGCGTTATGCGTATTTTATCACCTGTGTAGCGGTTGTTAAAGATGAAGAGACCGGCCAAGTCATTGAACTTCACTGCACCTATGACCCGGCCACACGTGGCGGTTCATCTCCGGATGGGCGCAAAGTCAAAGCAACGTTGCACTGGGTTTCGGCGTCCCACGCCATCAAGGCCGAGGCGCGTGTGTATGATCATCTCTTTGTAAAGGAAAATCCGGATGAAGAAAAGGATGTTGATTTTAAAACACACTTGAATCCAAATTCTTTGAAGATATGTCCTTTTCTTGTGGAACCCAGCCTGACAGGCGCGCCATCGGGCGGCAAATACCAGTTCGAAAGACTCGGGTATTTTTGCGTCGATCCCGTAGATTCTTCTAAAAACGCCCTGGTATTCAACCGTACGGTGACATTGCGGGATACATGGGCGAAGATACGAAAACAACAAATGAGGTAAAGTTATGCCGATCTATGAGTTTTACTGCGAGGATTGCAACACGCTGTTTAACTTTTTTTCGAAAACCGTTAACACAACCAAAAAACCAAAATGCCCGAAGTGCAAAACAAAGACGCTTTCAAGACAGATATCCTGGGTTGCGTTTACAGGGCGGGCCAAAGAAGGCGGCGATATGGACGACCTTCCCTTTGACGAAAGCCAAATGGAACGGGCCATGCAAATGTTGGCCAGTGAAGCAGATAAAATCAACGAGGATGATCCAAAACAGGCGGCCAATCTGATGCGAAAACTTTCTGATATGACCGGAATTAAACTCGGAGACGGGATGGATGAGGCGTTAAGACGGATGGAAAAAGGTGAGGACCCGGAACAGGTTGAAGCTGAACTGGGAGA
>JBFESJ010000272.1:0-4244 GCA_041548585.1 Desulfobacterales bacterium
ATTCATACCATCGACCCGGTGCCCGGGTCCGATGATGTGTCGGTTCGCTATATTCAGGAAGACGGAACAATCACAGAGGAAATCTTTGACATGTTTGTCCTGTCCGTGGGCCTTGAAATTAATCAGGATGTCGCCGATCTTTCCGGACGGTTAGGCATCGATCTGGATAACTACCGGTTTATCGAAACCGATAGCTTCCACCCCGTGGCCACTTCCGTAGAAGGGATCTATGCCTGCGGTGTGTTCACCGGTCCCAAGGATATTCCCCAGTCGGTGATGGAGGCCAGTGCCTCGGCCTGTGCGGCCACAGAGCATCTGGCATCGGCACGCAACACGCAGACCAAAACCGTTGAGCTGCCCCCGGAAAGGGATGTCAGCGAAGAACCACCCAACATCGGCATATTTGTATGCAACTGCGGCATCAACATCGGCGGTGTGGTGAAAGTACCCGAGGTTGTTAAATACGCCAAAACCCTGCCGAATGTTGCGTATGTAGAAGAGAACCTCTTTAGTTGCAGCCAGGATACCCAGGAAAAAATGACGGATATCATCACACAAAAGGGCCTCAACCGCGTGGTCGTGGCGGCCTGCACACCCAAGACACACGAGCCGCTGTTTCAGGAAACCCTGATCAATGCCGGCCTAAACAAATATCTATTTGAGATGGCCAACATCCGAAATCATGACTCCTGGGTCCATGCAAACGACCCGGATGCAGCCACTGAAAAGGCCAAGGATCTCGTTCGAATGGCCGTGGCAAAAACGAATCTTTTAACCCCTTTAAAGCAGACCGATCTCCCTGTATCACATTCAGCGATGGTTATCGGCGGCGGGATTGCCGGAATGACAGTTGCCGTTTCGCTGGGACATCAGGGGTATCCGGTGAATCTCGTTGAAAAATCCGACAAATTAGGCGGTAACGCCCTGATGCTGGGCAAAACCCATAAAAATGAAGACATTGGAACTTTTGTTAAAGGGCTTATAAACGCCGTGGAGTCGGACGACAAGATCACCGTTCATGCCGGGGCAACGATCAGCAAAGTTGACGGTTTTGTCGGCAATTTCAAAACAGAGGTCAGAAACGGGGATTCGACAAAAACCATCGAACACGGGGTGGCCGTTATCGCCACCGGCGCTAAAGAATATAAACCTGATGAATACCTTTATGGAAAACATGAAGCCGTGATGACCCACCTGGAACTCGACGAACTATTCAGAAAAAACGATCCTAAGATCGAGCAGGCCAAAAATGTCGTTTTTATCCAATGTGTCGGGTCAAGAGATGAAGCGCGCCCGTATTGTTCAAAAGTATGCTGCACCCATTCCGTTAAAAACGCACTTGACTTTAAGAAGAAAAACCCGGAAGTAAATGTTTCAATTCTTTATAGGGATCTTCGAACCTACGGGAAAAGGGAAGATCTCTATCGCGAAGCAAGAGACGCCGGTGTGCTCTTTTTTACGTATTCCAAGGATAAAAAGCCTGAAGTCAAATCTGACGGCGACCGCGTCATTGTTGAGTTTACAGACCGGATCCTGAACCATAAATTAGCGGTAAGGGCCGACATCCTTTGTCTGGCATCGGCCATTGTCTCTCACTGGGACCATTCATTGGCCCAGCTTTTTAAGGTGCCTCTGGATTCGAACGGATGGCTTTTGGAAGCCCATCAAAAATTAAGGCCGGTCGACTTTGCCAATGACGGTATTTTTATGTGCGGTATGGCCCATTATCCAAAGCCTATCGAAGAGAGTATCGCCCAGGCACAAGCTGCTGCGGCCAGAGCCGCAACCGTCCTGGCATTGGAAAACATTAAAGTGGGCGGCATTGTTTCAGATATTCGGGCCGAACTGTGTTCGGGCTGCTTGGGATGCATCAATGTCTGCCCCTACGGTGCCATTACCTTTGAGAAACAAAAGTTTGTGGCTGAAGTAAACCCGGCGCTTTGCAAAGGGTGCGGTGCCTGTGCAGCGGTATGCCCTTCCGAGGCACCAGCGCTGATGGGCTTTAATAACAATCAACTTTATGCCCAGATCAAAAGCGCATTGAGCGCTTAATCCATTGGAAAGGAGAATAATGTGAACGAAGATAGATTTGAGCCTAAAATCATCGCTTTTATGTGTAACTGGTGTGCATATGGAGCGGCCGATCTGGCTGGTGTGAGTCGTCTGGCATACCCACCCAATATTCGTCCCATCCGAGTGATGTGTTCAGCAACGATATCGCCGCATCACATTTTGCGTGCGTTTCAGAGCGGGGCCGACGGCGTCCTTGTGGGCGGGTGACATGTCGGTGACTGCCATTACCTGTACGGTAATTATATGACGATCAAGCGGATTACGTTTTTGCAGGAACTCTTGAGCTTTACAGGGTTAGAAGGCCGTTTACATCTGGACTGGATCTCTTCGGCGGAAGCCCAGAAATTTGTCCAGGTGGTAACCAATTTCACGAATAAAATAAAATCTCTGGGCCCCAGCCCTTTGTCAGGCGACTTTGACTTGTCCGCCGTTGTGAGTTTATCGGAAGCGTCGCAGGAAACGCTGACTGCGGAGGGAGGATGATATGCATGAACAAGTGAGAGAGTGGCTTGAACAGGGCAAGGTGGACATATTTTTAGGATATAAAATGATTCAGGGGCATCCTTTACCCTATTGTTTTTCCAAGGATAATCTGGATGAAACCGACGATTTGATTGTCGGAAATGCCCGGTATTCCCTTGAAAAGATGGCCACAAAAATCGCAGCGGAACATAAAGAACTAAAAATAGGACTTTTAACGCGTGACTGCAATCAACGGGCCTTGAATGTTCTTTATATTTGGAATCAGTTGAACCCTGAAAACATTAAAACCATAGGGGTAAACTGCTGCCCGTCCAAGCTCAAAGAACACGGCGATTGCTCCTATCTGGAACCGGAACATGCCGCACCGATCAAGAAGATGATCGGTATTGACAACAACATGGACGTTAAAATAGCGGAAGAATTCAGCCAGGAAGACAGGTTTAATCGATGGATGTATGAATTTCAGAAATGTCTTAAATGTTATGGCTGCCGCGATATTTGTCCGGTCTGCTTTTGCAAAGAATGCAGTCTCGAACATACCGACTTGATCGCAACAGGCAGTATTCCGCCGGAAGTTCCGATTTTTCATCTGGTTCGGGCGGTTCATATGGGGGGTCGCTGCATTGATTGCGGCCTGTGTGAAGATGCCTGCCCGGTAGACATTTCTTTGCGTCTGCTTTATCGGAAGGTCAACGATACGGTGTCGGATATATTTGATTATACAACCGGAACCAGTGCAGATCAATCTCCATTCAATATGCTGGGAGAAGAGGTGACGCTGGAACCCAAGCCGATGTAACATCACCGGTTTTTCCCCGATAATATTTTAAAGACGATACAATTTATTTGAACCTGAATTACCAAATATCAAGGAGCGATTCGAATGGATTTTAAACTCATTCCTTCAACATGTTCATATTGCGGTACCGGTTGCGGTGTTCTTTTCCAGGTGATGGACGGCCGGCTTGTGGACACCCTGCCCATGAAAACCCACCCGGTTAATGAGGGCAAATTGTGCATCAAGGGCTGGAATCTCCACGAACATGTGGTCAGCGACAAGCGATTGACGTCACCCATGCTGAAGAAAAACGGCCAGTTGCAGGAAGCCTCCTGGGATGACGCCATCCAGACCGCAGTCGAAAAACTAAAGGCCATTATTGAGGCCCACGGCCCGGACAGCGTCGGCGTACTTGCTTCTGCTAAAATTACCAATGAAGAAAATTACCTGGTTCAAAAATTTGCCAGAGCAGTGATCGGGACCAATAATGTGGACCACTGCGCCCGGCTCTGACATTCTTCCACTGTGGTCGGTCTGGCCGCAGCATTTGGAAGTGGAGCCATGACCAATTCCATCGCCGAAATTGAGGATTCGGCCTGTATTTTTATCACGGGTTCGAACACATCCGCTTGTCATCCGCTGATTGCCCGGCGTGTCTTTAGGGCAAAGGAAAAAGGGGCCAAGTTGATTGTGGCCGATCCCAGAAACATTCAGCTGTCACGTTTCGCCGATGTCGCCGTGACCCAGCGCCTTGGCAGCGATGTGGCCATGCTCAACGGCATGATGCATATCATTCTTAAAAATGACTGGCATGCCAAACGCTACATCGAGGAAAGGTGTGAAGAATTCGACGCCTTCAGAGCGGTTGTCGAAACCTATACGCCGGACAAGGTCGAAACCATCACCGGTA
>JBFESJ010000273.1:0-4235 GCA_041548585.1 Desulfobacterales bacterium
CGCCTCTCCGCTCTGCGGCCCTTGCAACTGCAAAGCCCATCTTGCCCGAAGACGGGTTGCTGATAAATCTGACAGGATCGATAGGCTCTCGGGTGGGACCTGCGGTGACAAGTATTCTCTTATCTTTCAGATCTTTCGGGGTGAGATAGAAAATCGTTCTGTCCAGTATGTCTTCAGGTTCAGGAAGGCGACCGGGTCCGGTGGTTCCACAGGCCAGTTTTCCAGAACCCGGATCTATGACAAAATACCCATCAGACCGGAGTATCTCAAGATTTCTTTGTACTGCATTGCTTTCAAACATATGCGTGTTCATTGAAGGACAGAGAATCACGGGACATGTTACCGCCAGCATAAAGGTACTCAGGGCATCATCAGCAATTCCGTTGGCCAGTTTTCCGATAATATTGGCGGTCGCCGGTGCAATCACCACGGCATCTGCTTCATCAGCCCATTCAATGTGCCGTATGGATGCATCATCATTATTCTCGAAAAGGCTCGCACACACCTTTTGACGGGATAAGGCTTCAAAAGTTAAGGCACCCACAAACGCTTGGGCGTATTTTGTCATCATAACCCTGACATTCGCACCTTCTTTGACAAAAAGCCTTAAAAGCTCAACGCTCTTGTATGCTGCGATACCTCCGGATACACCCAGTACAATATTTTTATTGTCGATAACGCTTTTCATAGACGTGTCATCACTTTCTGATTTTTTTTACGAACGCATCTTTCGTCTCTGAGATAGTTCTTTAAATTCTTAAGCTTTTGCATCGTGTTATGCGTAAGCAAAAGATCGACCCATCTGCCCAATAACTTTTCAAGATTGTCCGGACTTTTTTCGAAACGTTTTTTCTCGATGTTAGAAAGCGCGGCCTTAAGATCCTGACGTCCAGGCTCGCATTCTAAAAGGTATTTGTAGATTTCGGCGGCTTTTTTTAAATTACCCTGGTCAGCAAAGACTTTTGCCATTGTCCGGGTATAAAAGACATCGTCTTTAATCAATTTTGTTCTGGCCTTTCTGTTATTACCTAAATTGAGAGATTAATGTATATTTATTTATAATTATTACTTTTTTATAGCCCTCTCACGATTTGAAACGCTCGGTTTAGGTTTTACTTTGATGATTACTTCGTCTTTACCAATGACGCCCAGTTCCTGCCTGGCCACATTTTCAACATAACCGGGATCATTCTTCAACCGTTCTATTTCACGATATAAGGAAAGGTTCTTTTTTGTAAGTTCCTCGTTTTTTAAAGATAAATCATCCTTTTTTATTTTAAGTCTATTCAGATCCGTTAGGCCGTTTTCACCGAACACAATAAACAATAACAACAAAAACATGGTCATTAATGCTAAAGCAAGTATGATGTTTTTTTTCAAACTCACGCGTTACCCATCCCTTTTCTGGCTATGGCCAAAACCTTTTCCAGTTCCTGGCTTTTAAACAATAAAGAAAAAGAACCATATAGCACGAGACCGAGGATTATACTTCCCATAAGCCCAAAAAAAAGGGCAACCGGAGTCCCGCCTTCAGGGGGAATAATGAGTCGTGCGGCTGCCCAGACAGCGGCACCCATGACCCCTGAACAGATTAGTGTCTTATATACGGACGCCATAATCGTTCTCAACTCCAACACACCGAGTGTTCTTTTTAAGGCCCGGACAAGAAGTCCGAGGTTTAACATCGAGGCCAAAGAAGTGGAAAGTGCAATCCCTCCGTGCCCCAGCGGCCCCATGAGAATGACTCCCAGAATGATATTGGCGCAAACGGATATTATGCCCATTCGTACCGGAGTTTTTGTATCCTGCAATGCATAAAATGTCGAAACCACAATCCGTACGGCTGAAAAAGCCCATAATCCGATACTATAGTATAAAAGTGCGTATGCAGTCAAATGGGTTGTTTTTGCATCAAAAGCGCCCCTTTTAAATAACAACGCAACAATCGGTTCCCTTAGGACGATCAGTCCCACCATCGAAGGAATTGTAATAAAAAATACCAGTTTCATCGCATATGAAAAGGTATCCCGGACAGCCTGCAAGTCCTTTTTCGCCGCCTGCCTGGAAATACTCGGCAGAACCGCAGTTGCTGTTGCTATGGCAAATATCCCAAGGGGAAACTGCACCAGACGGTCGGCATAATATAGATACGAAACACTCCCTTCGGGAAGTAGCGAAGCCAGAAGGGTCCCCACCAGGATATTGATTTGATAGACAGCAGCGCCGAATATGGTAGGCACCATAAGCAGGGCTATTTTCTTAAGGCCGGGATGGAAAATTTTTGCTTTTTGCCAAAAGAAGAATCCTTTCTTTATCAGAAACGGCACCTGAAGTGCAAGCTGCAAAATACCACCGATCACCACACCGATGGCCAGACCTGTTACAGGATCTGCCATGTGCGGCGAAATTAAAAAAACCGAACATATGATGGAAATGTTCAAAAAAACAGGGGCAAGGGCCGGTGCTGCGAAATGGCCAAGAACATTAAGAATCCCCATGGAAAGTGCAACCATTCCGATAAAGAAAATATACGGGAACATGATCCGCGTCAGAAAAATGGTCACCGACAATTTTTCAGGTGAAGAGATAAAGCCCGGCGCGATGATGCGTATGATAAGCGGAGACAATAAAATACCTGTAATAGCAACGACAACAAGCAACACTGAAAGCAGCCTTACAGCGGATTTTGCCATTTCAAAGGCTTCGTCTTTCCCCTGGTTTGTGAGCGTGTCCGTAAAGACAGGGATAAATGCAACGCTTAAAGACCCCTCGGCAAAAAGCCTTCTTAAAAGGTTTGGGATTCTGAAGGCCACAAAGAATGCATCCGAGCTGAGTCCGGCTCCGAAAAACCAAGCAATGACAACATCTCTTATAAAGCCAAAAATGCGGCTTAATAACGTCGCGGATCCAACAATACCTGCGGCTTTTGTTACGCGATCGTTTTCATTCCCGTCTTGATTCTTTGATGGATCCATAATTCATAAAAAAATTCGTGATAACAAATCTTTTCTCTTTTAGGTTTATCCGGAGTGAGAATTAAATAAAAAATTCTTGACATATAATTAATAAGTTCATAGTTTAGTTTTTTTAATACAATAATGAAAGGAGTTTATAAAAAATTGGCCAATCATAAATCTGCACTTAAACGCGCGCGTCAGAACGAGATAAGGCGTATGCGAAATAAATCCGTGAGAACAAGGGCAAAAAACATTGTCAAAGAGGTGCGGCTTGCTGTGAGTGAAAACTCAAAAGAGGCGGCATTGAAAAAACTCGATACGGCAAAATCTAAAATTGATAAGGCAGCCAAAAAAGGGGTGATTCACAAAAAGACAGCATCTCGCAAAATTTCCCGCCTCTCAAAACTTGTAAACACCATCTCCGTCTAACCGGCAAAAAGCGCATCGTGCAAAATGAAAGTGATGGTTAACATTTTCGGTACGATGCGCTTAACTTTTATGCTTTTCAAAAACTTTCTGTCATACGATTGTGGACTTTTTCTGCAAGTCTTTTGGAAAGGGTTTCGATCGCCTGGCGCTTGTTTATCTCGGTAGCCTGTTTGTCCGCCGCTACATTATATTCTTGGAATTCAGAAATGCTTGATGCGGACCATATTACCCTATCATCCGAGGCTGTTAACTTTAAATTGACGTTAATTTCGACCCGTCTTGCGAGAGGGCGTTGCTGTCCCTGACGGGAAATTGTCGTGATACGCTCGGATTCAACAACACCGGTAAGGACTGCGTCTGCCTCTTTGCTTGTTTTTTTTACGGTTCTTCCCTTCCGGGTAAATTCATATATCAGGTCATTTGTAACAGTATACTCCAGCCCGGTCTCTGTGGTACGATTTTCAAAAATTTCTATGGCAATCGTCTGTATTCCGGCCGGCAAATTTCCACTTCCTGCAAATCGATAGCCGCACGCCGAAAAAAACAAGGGGATAAAAATGACCGCCCAGATATATTTTTGATGATAAAAGAAGGCTGTTTTAGCGGTAATATTCATTTAGTAAAGAATCCTAACCCAAAGGTCCAGCCTTTGGTCTCGTCCCGGAGGGAATTTGCTCTGTTGAAAGTTCATCGACGTATTGAAATGCCAAATAAAATCGTGTAACGATTTTATGAAACTCCCGAAGGTTTACCTTCGGGATCTAATCCGCCACACAGCATAGGCGGACAAGTAAGCGAAAGGTTTATCCGCCTCTGGCGGGCTAAAATTCCTATCCCCGCAGCCCCGAA
>JBFESJ010000274.1:0-4211 GCA_041548585.1 Desulfobacterales bacterium
CGGAGCTCTCCAATTCCGAAATCCTCAATAAAATAAAAGAAAGTGTCCGTAAAACGATGACACCGAACTTGACCCGCATTATCAATGCCACAGGCGTCGTTGTCCATACCAACCTGGGTCGCTCCTTACTTGCCAATGATGCGATTGAAAATCTTTTAACCATTGCAGGCAGATATTCGAACTTGGAGTTCGATTTATCAAAAGGAGTCCGGGGATCCAGGTACAGCATCGTTGAAGACATCCTTTGTGAAATCAGCGGCGCTGAATCCGCAATGGTGGTCAACAACAATGCCGGCGCCGTCTTCCTTTCTTTAGAAACCATCGCTAAAGGTAGAAAAGTGATTGTTTCAAGGGGAGAGCTTGTGGAGATCGGCGGATCATTCAGAATCCCTGATGTAATGGCCAAGAGCGGCGGAATTTTAAAGGAAGTCGGCACTACAAACCGTACCCATCTTAAGGACTATGAAAATGCCATCGCGCACGACACGGCCCTTCTTTTAAAAGTCCATACCAGCAACTACAGCGTTATCGGATTTACCGCCGATGTTTCTCTTGAAGAACTGGTCGATCTGGGCGCAAAATATAAGATCCCGGTGATGGAAGATCTTGGCAGCGGAACCTTTGTAGATTTTTCTAAGTACGGCCTGTTAAAGGAACCTACGGTTCAGGAATCGGTGAAATCAGGTGCAGACATCGTTACTTTCAGCGGAGATAAACTTCTTGGTGGACCCCAGGCAGGCATCATTGTCGGGAAAAATGATCTCATTGAAAAAATCAAAAAAAATCCCATTAACAGAGCGCTTCGTATTGATAAACTCACCCTTGCTGCACTTGAAAGTACATTACGGCATTACAGAAACATAGACCAGGAAATGAATGCCATTCCCACCTTACGCCTAATGACACTTCCTTTGGATCACATTGAATCTAAAGCTAAAGACCTTTTTGGGATGCTCGAAAATATCGGTGATTCCAGATTGTCACTTGATCTCATTGATATATTCTCAAGACCCGGCGGCGGTTCGCTTCCACTTTTAAAAATCCCCAGTAAGGGTGTGGGGATTAAAGTACAGGGAATTTCTGCCAATGCTGTCGAAAAACAGATGCGGAACAATGAATGCCCCATTATTGGAAGGATCGAGGAAGATCTCTTTATCATGGATCTTAGGACCATACTCGATGATGAACTGCAACTCATTGAAAATGCTTTTAAACATACGCTGAAAAAGGTCTGGTCATGACACACCAAAAAACAGAATTGTTTCACAATCGCTCTTCCAGCGGACAGTTTCTCTTTTGCAAAACGGACGCCAAGTCCAAAAAAGATACGACGGATGTTTTTTCTTCTGTTGCGTCGAACAGAATTTTAAAAGCATTCCCGGATGTTCTTGTTGGAAAGAATTTTATCGAAAACGCCGTGACCCGGCTCGAATCTTCGGTAGAATTTGATGCCATGGTCATTAAAATCGACACTCTAAATCATAGCGATACAGAAACGGCCGGTAACGACGAAATCGACATCTGGCTCGATGTCGCCGGTGTTATTGATACAATATGCAAGCATGAAAGCGGGATGTGGGGTCGGCTTGAGCGGGGAGTGCTTGGATGTCTTTTCCCCCAAAAAAATCAGACGTCTTCTGTGGAACTCGCCCAAAAAATAAAAAACAGCCTGGCAGAATTTACAGATAAAACCGTTTCCATCGGAATTGCCTCATATCCGACGATCAATTTCGATAAAGACCAAATCCTTGATAATGCCGGCAAGGCAGTTGATCATGCTGCATTCTACGGCCCTGACAGTATCGTTTCCTTTGATGCTGTGAGCTTAAACATCAGCGGAGACAACCTGTATCAAAATGGAGACATCGAAGGCGCCATTAGGGAATTTAAAACAGCAACCCTGCTCGACCCTTCAAACGTGAACATCCACAACAGCCTCGGCGTATGTTACGGTATTTTAGGCGATTATGGGAAAGCCCTGAAAGAATTTAAAAAAGCCATTAAACTTGATCCTGATGAGGTTATGGCCCTATACAATGTCGGATTGGTCAACATGTTGACCGGCAAAAACCGTGAAGCGCTAAAATATTTTCTGGATGCGGAACGGAATAAAGAAGAGGATATTTTTGAAATTGCGTTTCAAATCGGAAGGATCTACCTGAACATGGGAAAACCGGAGATAGCGAAAGAATTCCTCGAAAAAGCCGTAGGGCTGAATCCCGAATCAGGGCCTGCTTTGCGTTCCCTGGGTGAATGTTGCACGGCCTTGAATATGACAGATGAAGCGATTTCAGCATATAAAAAGGCCATTCGAAAAAACCCGAACGATGCCGAATCGCTATCAGCCCTCGGTTATCTGTTTGACCTTTTGGGCGAGAATCCCGAAATTACGACTATTTTTTGTCAGCAGAGTATCGATATTGCACCTGGCAATGGTCTTTATCGCCACCGGCTTGGCAACCTTTATCTTAAAAGAAATCAGCTTGAAGACGCCCTGTTACAGTTCGAAAAGGCTCACGATCTGGGACACGACTCTAAGAAACTGATTAAAAAGATTAAAAAGTTGATGCGTGATACGGGGGTCCGTAATTAAGGGTTAAGCGGCAGGTATCGGAAGTCGGGTATCATTGATTTAAAGAAAATGGTGATTAACAATGAAAAGCATCATTTTGAATACACTCCAAGACAGCATAAACGTCAAAGAGCGGTTCATAAAAAGCAATATCGATCTCATTCAAAAAGGGGCGGATTTACTTTCCACATCGATTACATCCGGTCATAAAATCCTAATCTTTGGAAATGGGGGAAGTGCTGCAGATGCACAGCATATTGCCGCCGAATTCGTTAACCGGTTCCAGATTGAACGGCCACCGATTGCAGCCCTGGCCCTGACCACGGATACATCCATAATAACCAGCATCGGAAACGATTACCATTTTGATGACATATTCCTCAAACAGATTTTAGCACTGGGTAGAAAGGATGATATCGCCATTGGAATCAGTACCAGCGGCAACTCCAAAAATGTTAACAAGGCCGTTCTTACGGCAAAAAATATCGGGATGTTCACCATAGGATTAACCGGCCGCGGCGGTGAACTGGCGGAGTGTGCAGATCTTGTTTTCGCCGTAGAATCAGACATAACCGCGAGGATTCAGGAAACCCATATCACATTGGGCCATATATTGTGCGACCTTGTGGATCGAATCTTGTTTCCGGAAAAATTCAGTGCGTAAAGAATCCGGGCCAGAGGACCGGGCTTTTTATGACCAAATAGACAAATGAACGCACAAATGCTACAAAATAATAGTGATAGATATGCCGAAAAAATTTAAGCCAATAGATTTGAGCCGGGTAAAAACATACCCGCTTTCTCAACGAAAAAGCAAAGTATCCAAAGCCGATTTTGTAAAAACTTGGCAAAAAGGCGCCGATTTTAAAGAATTCCTTAAAGGTCTTCCGGACATACTTGCCGGAAATCATGTCAAGTCCGTCATTTCTGCCATTGCCAAAGCATTTCGAAATCACAAAACCATTGTTCTTGCAATGGGGGCCCATGTAATTAAAGTGGGGCTAAATCCCATTGTTATCGACCTCATGGAGCGCGGGATTATCACGGCCGTTGCAATGAATGGGGCTGGCATTATTCATGATCTTGAACTTGCGATGGCAGGACAGACATCCGAGGATGTATCAGCGTCCCTAAAAAACGGCACCTTTGGTATGGCCCGGGAAACGGGTGTTTTTTTATGTGATGCCATCTGTCACGCAGGGACAACCTCCAGTGGTCTCGGTGAAACCATTGGTGCTGCTATGATCCAAAAAAAACTTCCGTATTTGGAACACAGTATTCTTGCTGCGGGCAGGCGTCTCGACATACCCGTAACGGTTCATGTGGCATTTGGAACCGACATTATTCATATGCATCCCGGGTTTGACGCAAATGCTACCGGGGAAGCAACCCACAGAGATTTTCGCACGTTCGCATCCGTCATCAGTACCCTTGAAGGAGGGGTTTACCTGAATGTGGGATCTGCGGTCATACTACCGGAAGTATTTTTAAAGGCAATCACACTTGCGCGGAACCTCGGGCATCACCTTGATGAATTCACCACGGTAAACATGGATTTCATCAGGCACTACCGGCCCATGACCAATGTTGTCAACCGCCCAACAGCCGGCGGTGGACAGGGTTTTAATCTTACGGGCCA
>JBFESJ010000275.1:0-4211 GCA_041548585.1 Desulfobacterales bacterium
CTTTAACGCACTCTAATCTGCTCAGACAGCTTCCCGACCTAAACGAAATCATCCGGCGGCTTACGGCAAATTGTGACCGTTATTAATTCAACCACACCAAAGGCGGATAAATCGGAACATATTTTTGGCAACTGCTATATACCGCTCCTCAACAATAAAAAATAAATCAAACCCCTGGGGCTACAGGGCGAGTTTTGAAATCGCCGGGAGCAAGCCACAGATTTACGGATTCTTTCCAAAGACTTTCAATGCGGGTTTTAAAATACGGGAATCGTCGTAGTCAAAAAATTGACCGCTGAATTTTTGGGGCGCATATAGCGCCAACCAGGCAATGGAACGCGCGGGTATCTCCGGAGGCTCGAGTTTGCCATCGTCTTTAAGCTGCCGGTAATACCCCACCTGTTCGTCCGACATGGACTCGGCCCCCTCATTCCGGATAAATGCCTGCATATCGGTGTCAACAACCCCCGGCCGAACCGTCATAGCGATCAATTCAGGCTCTTCCTCAGCCAGCACCCGTGTAAAATGATTCAGGGCAGCTTTGGCAGCGCAATACGCACTGGCGTTTTCCAGGACCCGGCTCGCTGCGCCACTACTCACATTTACAATCCGACCGTGCTGATTGCGCAAAGAAGATATTGCGGCCCTTATCATATTAAACGGGCCAAGAAGATTTACCTCAATATTATACCGCCAGGTGTCCGGTTCTGCACGTGCAACCGATGAGATGGGCTGGATGATGCCGGCATTGTTCACCAAGGCATCAATCCGTCCGAATCTGTCCAGTGTCAGCTCAACCACACTGCGACAGGCATCGTAGCTGGAAACATCCGCCGTGAATACCAGGGGCTTTCCCCCCAATGAACGAATCTCTCCTGCAACCCCTTTAAGTCTGTTTTCGGATCTGGAAATAAGGGTAACCGCCGCTCGGGCTTTTGCCAACCAGCGCGTTACAGCCGCGCCTAATCCTCTTGAAGCACCGGTAACAATAACCACAGGCATATTTGTGTATGTCATTTTTTTCATCTCTTTATAAAAGATATTTGAGCCTAAATTGAGCGATTGTCGAGTTTGCCGAAGATGCAAGGCATGAGACATGCAGCCGTAGTATACTACTGCAAATGTCTCATAACGCAGAAGATTCGGTAAACTCGGCAAGCCCGAAGGGTTTCAAATGGTGACAATTTTTTGCATAATTAAATCCACCCATTGGATGAGACTCATTAGCAACTTTAGCAATGTATATTTATTTATAATTATTATTTTTTTATAGCCCTGTCACTATTTGAAACGATCAGTTTAGGTTGACGTAAGGATGTTATTATATCCTGCATATCAGAGGGTATGGGTGCTTCAAACGAAACAACCGTTTTCGTCACAGGATGGGTGAACCCAAGACGCCAGGCATGCAGCATCTGCCTTGAAACCGATCTGAGGTTATCTTTTCCAAAAATAACCTTTTTACCGGCTTTACGACCGCCATACACCGAATCACCGATAACCGGATGGTGGATAGCAGCACAATGAACCCGAATTTGATGCGTACGGCCGGTTTTTAGATCAATCTCGATCAGGCTTGCCAATTCAAAACGCTCCCTGATTTGCCATGTTGTCTCGGCAACGCGACGTTTTCTACTGTACGTCGACATTTTTTTCCGATCTACCGGATGCCGACCAATGGGAAGCGAAATCGTACCTGAATCGGATTCCATTTTACCAAAAACAAGGGCCAGATATTTTTTTTTGACCCTTCTCGATTTAAATTGCTTTGCCAGGCCATGGTGTGCTGCCGCATTTTTAGCAACCACCAGTACACCCGACGTATCCTTGTCGAGTCTGTGCACTATCCCGGGCCTCAGCTTTCCCCCGATCCCTTCAAGCCCCGGGCAGTGATAAAGAAGCCCATTCACCAGCGTCCCGCTATAATGGCCCGGTGCAGGGTGGACCACCAGTCCGGGTTGTTTGTTGATGACAATAATATCATCGTCTTCGTGCAGGATGTTGATTGGAATTGGCTCTGGTTTAAATAATACAGGTTCCGGGGGGGGAATATAGCCGCTGATCTTATCGCCTGCCTTTACCCGATACCCCGGCTTTTTGGCGACACCCTGAACCCGTATTATTCCATTACGGATCAGATTTGTAGCAACAGAACGGGAACAATCAGAAATGCGGGAGGCAATGAGTAGATCTAGACGCTTGCCTGAATCGGGCATATCAACAAGAATGGTAAAGGCACTCTGGTCGTGCATATTCTAAAAAAGGCGGGTTATTCCTCGAGAATATCTGAATCGTCCGTAATTTCGGGTTCTTTAGGGGGAAAGAGCAATTTCATTTCAGATATAATCGTCTTTTCATCCGTATTACTGGCAGTGGAAAGTTCCATTACAAGCAAGGTTTGGGCGGTATCATAAAGTTTTCGTTCACCAAAGGATAGATCTTTTGTTAATTTCAGCAGGGAAAGATCTCTGTAAACCTCTGCCACATCATAAAGGGAACCGGTTTTAAGCTTTTCCATGTATTCTCTGTATCGGCGATTCCAAGTCTGGGTCTCAGCACCTGAACGCTCCCTTTTTTTCATGACTTCGTAAACTTTAGGGATCTCTTTTTCATCAATGACGTCCCTTAGCCCGACCTGTTCAACATTCCAGGTAGGAATCATGATCGTCATTTCGTTTTCGATGATTTTCATCATGTAAAAATCATGTTCTTCGCCGTTAACCATCCTGGTTTCAATGGAATTAATCCTCCCGACACCATGGGCGGGATAAACCGCAAGGTCCCCTACTCTAAATTCCCGTACGTCTTGTTTTTGTTTAGGCGTTTCTGTTCCTTCTTTATCCTTTTTCTTCGTCATTTTAACACCGGCATATCTTTTTTAAAAATGATCTTCTATCACGATCCCTTAACATAATTGACATCGGGTATTCAATTATCGAATATCCGATTTTGTCGATTATCACTTATTAATTTTATACCATACAATCAATAAACAATCAACCGGCAATACAATAAAAAAGGATCGGCGCATCATTACGCCGATCCTTTTAAATCGTATCTATTTGTAGAATGCCGTATTACAGCAAGAACGGTACCATCAGCAGTGCAACAACATTCAGGATTTTGATCATGGGGTTAACGGCCGGACCTGCGGTATCCTTGTAAGGATCGCCAACCGTGTCACCGGTAACAGCCGCTTTATGGGCATCGCTTCCTTTACCGCCCAGATGGCCATCTTCGATGTATTTTTTGGCATTGTCCCAGGCTGCTCCACCGGTGGTCATGGAAATCGCTACAAAAACACCGGTAACGATACTTCCGATCAAAAGTCCGCCAAGAGCCACCTTGCCCAGCAAGAATCCGACGACAAGGGGCGCCACAACCGGAAGAAGTGCGGGTACGATCATTTCTTTCAAAGCAAACTTGGTGACAATATCCACACATCTACCGTAGTCCGGTTTTGCGGTTCCTTCCATAATACCCGGAATTTCGCGGAACTGGCGACGAACCTCCTCAACCACTGCGCCTCCGGCATTGCCCACCGCTTTCATGGCAATGGAAGCAAACAGATACGGTAAAAGCCCGCCGATAAAAAGACCGATAATAACGTTGACATCGGACAAGTCGAATTTAATGGCCGCAGCACCTGTTTCACCGTGTAAGGCAAATTCCTGTACATAGGCTGCAAACAGAACCAGAGCCGCCAGACCGGCAGAGCCGATGGCATACCCTTTGGTCACCGCTTTTGTGGTATTTCCAACAGCATCCAGCGGGTCGGTCACGGCCCTTACGCTCTCATCCATTTCCGCCATCTCGGCAATTCCACCGGCATTGTCGGTAATCGGCCCGTAAGCATCAATGGCAATCACCATTCCGGTCATGGAAAGCATGGACATGGCTGCCATGGCAATGCCGTAAAGTCCGGCAAATTTATATGAAAGAAAAATTGCCAGGCAGATGGACAAAACCGGCAGTGCCGTGGCCTGCATGCTGACGGCCAGGCCGGCGGAGCCAATCGCATAACCCTTGGTGACCGCCTTGGTGGTGTTGCCCACGGCGTCGAGCGGATCGGTGATGTTGCGGATCTTCTCGTCGAGGTTGGCCATTTCGGCAATGCCGCCGGCGTTGTCGGTCACCGGACCGAAGGCGTCCAGCGCCACCACGACGCCCGCAAGCGCCAGCATGGTGGTCACCGCAATGGCGATGCCGAA
>JBFESJ010000276.1:0-4174 GCA_041548585.1 Desulfobacterales bacterium
CGGCGGGATTATGTCGCAACTGGATAAGACCTTTCCCACCAATGATTGTGCCATGTGAATTATCTCGCCCAAACTGGTCGAGGTCGGCCGGCACATCAACATTGAACTGATTACCCTTGCAGATGTGGAAAGCATTTCAGGGGAAGAGGGTAATTTTAAGGTAAAAATCAACAAACGTGCACGAAGTATCAACATGGATCTATGTACCGGTTGTGGAAGTTGCGTTGAAAACTGCCCGGTCATCTACCAACCCGTTTCTGCGGATCAAGCATAAGCAATTAGATAAGGATTTTGCAAATGAATGAAGTCAGTCCGTCGAAGACAACACAAGAAAAAGAATTAGAAATCGATTACTTGGAACTTGATAAGATCATTGAGGAAGAATTCGGCAATGATAAAGAAAACCTGATTATGATTCTCCAGGCGATTCAAAGGCGCTACAACTTCCTGCCTCAACCGACACTCAAGTATCTTGCTGAAAAAATAGATGTTCCTTACAGCCAGATATACGGTGTCGGTACGTTTTATGCCACGTTCAGTCTTGAACCCAAAGGTCGAAACATCATTTCCATCTGTTTGGGAACCGCCTGCCACGTTAGAGGCGGTGAAAGGGTGCGTGAAAGAATCCAGGACACGTTGAGCCTAAATGGCAAGGCGACGACAGACGACATGCGTTTTACCCTTGAAGGTGTGCGCTGTATCGGCTGCTGCAGCCTGGGGCCGGTCATCAAGGTTAACGAAGACGTCCACGGCCGGATCGGTGCAGATGAAGTTGAAAAGGTTTTGGACAAATATGAATAAAACGTCAAATATGAGATAAAAGCATGAAAATCGAATCGACAGCAGATTTAGAAAAGATCAGACAAGAGTACAGCAATAAGCTTTACTATCCCGATGGCACGAAGGTTCTCTTTGGAATGGCTTCCTGCGGTATTGCTGCGGGTGCCAAGGCAGCCTTTGAAAAGGCAATGCAGGACTTTCCCCAAGGAAATGGTATCCAGATCAGTCAGACGGGTTGTCTGGGTTTTTGTGAAGCAGAACCTCTGATTGAAATCGCTCAAGCCGGCAAACCGAGAGTTATCTATCAAAACATTACCGAAGAAAAAATTGTTGATGTTATTCACAGCTATCTTGAAAACGATTTTAAAAAGAAAAAATGGATACTCGGGCAGGTGCGTGATCCCCGAAGTTTAATGGAAGACCAGGTGGAAAATCCTATCCGGGAGGTTGATCCGATAGAGAAGATTCCATTTCTGGAAGATACGCCGTTTTATCATAACCAGGTAAAAATCGCTCTGCGCAACTGCGGCTATATTGATCCCGATTGCATTGAGGAGTATATCGCCCGGGGAGGATATTTTGCCTTTTTCCGCGCGCTTTTCGATCATAAGCCCCAAGAGGTTATCCAGATCATAAAAGATTCCGGCTTGAGAGGCCGCGGCGGGGGCGGGTTTTCAGCAGGGGTTAAATGGGCGACGTGCGCCAGACATCACGGCCAAAGATATATCATTTGTAATGCAGATGAAGGCGACCCGGGTGCCTACATGGACCGAAGCATTCTGGAAGGGGATCCCCACAGCGTCTTGGAAGGGATGTTAATTGCAGCCGTTGCCATCGGTTCCAGTCAGGGCTTTATGTATGTTCGCAATGAATATCCGCTGGCCGTAAAACGCCTGGTAACCGCCATTAAGCAGGCTGAAAAATTGGGTTTGCTGGGTGACAATATTGCCGGCACTGATTTTAGTTTTAATATCAAAATTTCTACCGGTGCGGGTGCTTTTGTCTGTGGTGAGTCAACCGCCTTGATGGCTTCTCTTGAAGGCAAAGTGGGAAGACCCAGGGCCAAATATGTTCATACCGTGGAAAAAGGCTTCAGGAACAATCCGTCAAACCTGAACAATGTGGAGACGTATGCCAATGTTCCGACCATCATCTCCAAAGGGGCCGATTGGTATGCCGGTATGGGGACCGAAAGCAGCAAAGGTACCAAGGTTTTCAGTCTTGTCGGTAAGATTAAAAATACCGGTTTGGTGGAAGTCGCCATGGGAACGAAATTGCGGAATATCATTTATGATATCGGCGGCGGCATTTTAAAAAAGAAAAAATTTAAAGCCGTTCAAACCGGAGGTCCTTCCGGCGGATGTATTCCTGAACAGTACCTGGATTTGGGCGTCGACTTTGATGAGTTGACAAAAGTAGGCTCCATGATGGGCTCCGGCGGCATGATCGTCATGGATCAAGACACCTGCATGGTGGATGTGGCCCGTTATTTTCTTGATTTTCTAAAAGAGGAGTCCTGCGGTCAATGTAATCCCTGCCGGGAGGGGATTAAACGAATGCTTCAAATTTTGACCCGCATTTGTGAAGGACACGGAGAAGAGGGCGACGTTGAACTCCTTGGAGAACTCGGCGATATGGTCGCCAAAGCATCCCTGTGCGGGTTAGGGACTTCAGCTCCCAATCCGGTAATAACCACCATTAATTATTTCCGGGATGAATACCAGGCCCACATAAAGGACAAGAAATGTCCGGCCGGCGTCTGCAAAAACCTTTTCTATTACGAAATTGATGAAGAAGCGTGCACCGGTTGTCGCCTGTGTGCCATAAAATGCCCCCAGGAGGCGATCACCGGCGAGAAAAAAGAGGTGCACAAGCTGGACCAAGATAAATGCATCAAATGCAGCATCTGTTATGAAGCCTGTAAGTTTAATGCCGTTGTTATTAAGTAACCATGTTTACAAAATATAACAGGACACAAGAAGGTTAACCCAATGATCAGTTTCACACTCAACGGAAAAACAGTCCAAGGAAAAGAAGGAGAATATCTCCTTAAAGTTGCTGAAGAACATGGAATTGAGATTCCGACCCTTTGCCATCACAAAGCACTCGAACCGGCCGGCATGTGCCGCCTCTGTACAGTGGAAATGCATTATGGTGGACGTGTTCGATATGTTACCGCATGCAACTACCCCATCTGGGAAGGCATGGAAATAAAAACCGATACCGAGGCAATTCACCAGATTCGAAAACTCATTGTTGAGTTATTATATGCCCGATGTCCGGACGTAGAAATTCTTAAAAAACTTGCTGAGAAATACGACATCAAGGAGCCTCGTTTTAGTAAAGAAGACGACACCTGTATCCTTTGCGGACTATGCACCCGCATATGCGAGCGGATGGGAAACAGTGCCATCAGTCTAACCGGACGAGGGGTAGACATGGAGGTCGATACGCCCTTTCACATCCAAACAGAAGTCTGTCTTTCCTGTGGTGCCTGTGCCTCTGTTTGTCCTACCGGGCACATCAATTATGAAAAAATTCGGGCCAACATTTCCGAAAGCGATATCGCACCGATCCCGTCTGAGTACGAAATGGGACTTGCGGGCCGCAAAGCGGTTTATGTGCCGTATGCCCAGGCCGTGCCCAATACACCTGTTATCGATCGTACCAAATGTGTATACTTTAAAACCGGCGGGTGCCAGATATGTGCCGAGTTTTGCGGGGTGGATGCCATTGATCATTCTCAGCAGGACGAGAGCATAGAGGTAGAGGTGGGCTCGATCATATTGGCACCTGGAGCGGACGTGTATGATCCTGGTGAGCACGACACGTACAATTACACGCAGCATCCCAATGTGGTGACGTCCATGGAATTCGAGCGGATTCTGTCGGCCTCGGGTCCGTATGGGGGTCATTTGATACGGCCGTCGGATCATGTGGAGCCCCAAAAGATTGCCTGGCTTCAGTGTATCGGTTCCAGGGATGTGCACCTGGGTGCCAAGGGGTACTGTTCGGGTGTGTGCTGTACCTACGCCATCAAGGAGGCCATGCTGGCCAAGGAGCACAGCAGCAACGGATTGGACGCGGCGGTGTTTTACATCGACATGCGCACGTACGGGAAAGACTTTGAGCAGTATTACAATCGTGCCAAAGAAGAGTCCGGTGTTCGGTTCATCAAATCGAAGATCACCAATATCGAATCCAACGAAGAGAGCGGGATGCAGGTGATCCGGTATGTGGACGAGTCGGGCCGGCGTTCGGAAGAAGAATTTGACATGGTGGTGCTTTCCGTGGGGTTGAGCGCCTCTCTGAAGACGGCCGAGGAGGCCAAAAAGTGGGGCATTGATCTGGATCATTACAACTTTGCGAGCACCAGCAGCTTTGATCCGGTTCA
>JBFESJ010000277.1:0-4167 GCA_041548585.1 Desulfobacterales bacterium
ATTTATATTAGCCATCGGATTTTACGTGAAGAAAAAATTATTGCTGTTGCATTGGCTAAGTGTACGGTGAAAAAAGGAACAGAGCTAATTCCATTTGAAAGTATCATCCATAAATTAAACTGGGGAATGAAGCCAAAAAATCGACCCGAAATGATTGACAGATTTGAAAGGGGAGAAACTCTTTTTCTAAAAACTGTGAAGCACGAATGAACTCCCCAACCTGTACTTGCAATGGAAATTAAACGGGTCTCTGTTCTTTATATAATGGTTGGTATAAAACCTGTACTATATCCAATATGCAGCATTTGGCTGAATCTGCGATATCTGCAATTTATCGCTACGACATAAAATCTCTCAATAAATTTGATATGTTATAAGTATCACACCTGGATAGAGCTTAATTTTTAAGACTGGATATAGGCAGGAATAATCAACATCTTGTGGTCTGAGTTTTAACCGGTTTGTCTGTTTTTTTGAGTCTGCCTCGTTGATGAATGAAGGTGTTCTTATAAATCTTGAGCATTGGATTCAAATCATCACTACGATTCCTGAAATATTATCTATTTTGGTTATTTTTTGAACTGCAACAGCAAGCGCATTTCCCCGCCAGCTTGTTGAACCGCAGCGTAAATCCCATTGCCGGGGTCAGAGCGAAGCGTAGAAAATAAAATCGCCACATTAAATGATATTGTGGTATGTTGATTTTTATAGGTATTCTATATTTTATTGAAAATCGGCACTTGACATGAGGATTTTCAAGGTATAATATGTCCTCATGATTCCCAGACCAGAACCAATCCGTCAAATCGAAGCTTCGTTTCAGATACACCCTGTCACCGCCCTGCTCGGACCGCGGCAATGCGGTAAAACAACCTTGGCACGGTTTATCGCTGAACAAGAGCCGTCCACAATTTTTGACCTGGAAAACCCTGTTGATATCCAGCGTCTTTCTGCTCCCATGCAGGCGTTGAAGGATCTCTCCGGCCTGGTGATAATAGACGAAATTCAAAGAAAACCGGAACTGTTCGAGCTACTTCGGGTACTTGTGGATCGATCTCCCCAGAATGCCCGATTTTTGTTGTTGGGATCGGCCTCACCGCATTTGGTCAAGGAAGTTTCGGAATCTCTGGCCGGAAGGATCGGATTCGTTGACCTGGCAGGTTTTCAACTTTGGGAAGTCGGAATGCGGCATCGCAATCGATTGTGGATAAGAGGTGGTTTGCCCAATGCCTTTCTTGCCGATTCTGATGCTGCCAGTAATCAATGGCGTGAAAGCTTTATCCGAACGTTTCTTGAAAGAGACATCCCCCAACTTGGTATCACCATTGCCGCAGAAACCCTTCGACTATTCTGGACGATGGTGGCTCATTATCATGGGCAGGTGTGGAATGCAGCGGAATTCGCCCGAGCTCTTGGTACGGCTGAAAATACGGCACGGCGATATCTCGATATCCTAAGCGGTGCTTACATGGTTCGGGTCTTGCCGCCGTGGTTTGAAAACCTGAAAAAACGCCAGGTCAAAGCGCCCAAGATATATCTCCGTGATAGTGGTCTGTTTCACAGCCTGCTGCAAGTTTCAACCCTGGCCGACTTGCAGGGGCATCCCAAAATCGGCGCGTCATGGGAGGGTTTTGCGCTGGAGCATATCATCCATGTCTTTCAAACCAGAGACGCGTATTTCTGGGCAACACACGCAGGTGCCGAACTTGATCTCATGGTGACGATCGCCGGTAAACGGCATGGTTTTGAATTCAAATACACGGATGCTCCCGGGCGAAAGCGGTCGATGCATATTGCCATTGAAGACCTGGGCCTGGAACACCTGTGGATCTTATATCCCGGGGATCAGAAATACGCCCTTGACAGTAAGATTACCGTCATTTCGCTGGAAGAGATTTTGCAACTTGCGCAAACCGGGCTCATGGCTTGAGGCGATATCTATATCTAACTGATAGAATTTAATAGAAAAAAAATATGACACGGAACGTTCGTGCGGGTATTGCTTTTAAAATTTGCCTAAAGTCTATCACCTTTCAACCTATGTTATCTCCGATAATCACAGCCCACCCAAACCTGTGATAAAAGAATACTATACGTAGCAAGCACTGTTTTTTGAGATCTGAGGCACCTTGCCATGATCTCATCATAAACAATTTGATATCAAGGAGGTTTTTGTCCGTAATCTAATTCCGATCTTGTAAACAGATCGTATAAAGACCAGCTGGAAGTTTTGAAGTGGCTTCTATCAGAATTGTGGTGTGAAGTTTGAGCAATGTCTGCGTTAACACAGGACACCGAACACCGTGTTATGTTGGTTGATCTTTTGGATTTTAACCCGAGCCAGCGTGTTGAAAAGATCGTCTTTGCCGTCGACATGAACAGGGATGTAGTTGGATGTGATTCCCTTGAGTAAGCCCGTCGCCTTGTCCCTTTTGCTTTCAATCAGGATTTCAACGGTTTTTCCCATAAATTTCTTGTAAAACGTATGTTTCTTTTCATTTCCGAGCCGGCGCATCTTTTCACACCGCGCCTTGATGATTTTTGACGGAACTTTTTGTGAATATTTTGCAGCCGGCGTTCCCGGGCGCGATGAAAAGGGAAAGACATGGAGATAGGTGACCGGCAGTTTTTCGATGAGCGAATAGGTATTTTCGAAGGCCCTTTCAGTTTCACCCGGAAATCCGATCAGGGTGTCGACACCAATGGCGGCATCAGGGATTTGATCTTTGATTTTGACAATCAAATCTCTGAAAAAAGAGCCCGTGTAGGGCCGATGCATTCTCTCTAAGATTCGATCATCTCCACTCTGTAAGGGGATGTGAAAATGGTCACAGAAAATCTCTGTATTGGCTACAAGTTGGATAATGTCTCGGGTCAGCTCGTGGGGTTCTATGGAACTGAGCCGCACCCGATCCATGGCGTTTGATTCGCGAATGCGGTCCAACAAAGCCGTTAAGCCGGTTTGGGGTGAAAGGTCGAGTCCGTAGGCGCCAAGATGCACCCCCGTGAGGACAACCTCATGAAAACCCGCCTGTTTTAAGTCCCGGATGTTTTCCAATACCGTTTCAAGGGGCATGCTGCGGCTTCTCCCTCGGGCATATGGTACGATGCAGTACGTGCAGAAGGTGTCACATCCGTCCTGTATCTTCAAAAACGGTCGGGTCCTGTTCCCAGAGACCGTTACAGGGATCTGTTTGAAATGACCCTCAGACACGATGTTTCTGTGGACCAGGGAAGGGAGGGGGCCTTTTTCTGGGGATAACACCATATCGGGGATCTTGTGTTTATCCCCATGTCCGATAATATGGTGCACGCCGTCTATCTTTTTTATGGCATCCGGTTCGGTCTGGGCATAACAGCCGGTGACGATAATTCGAGCGTCGGGATTGTATCGTATGGCCTGCCGAACGGCCTGCCTTGACTGCATGGCCGCTTTCTGGGTGACGGTGCAGGTGTTGATGATGCAAAGGTCTGCCTTGTTTTCACCGGATACTTGAACACCGCCCGAATCTTTCAGCTTCCGGGCAATGGCATCCGACTCGTATTGATTGACTTTGCAGCCCAGTGTGGTGATCCTAAACCTTGGAGAATGATTCCGGATTTTCGACGTTAAAGACCGGTTTGTGAGATCTTTTTGTTTTCCCATGAAAGTGTATCAATTTAGTTCTTTGAAAAATATTGTCGCATTCAGATGACGGGATGTTTTTTTTCGCTACATGGATAATGCTTTTTTTCAAACCGTGTAAACTCGTGGTCAAAGGCTCGTAAAGAAAGAACATATTTCAATATAAAAACAATGGGTTCGTCTTGAAACAAAACGCGTTCTTACCATTGAAATATTTCGGTATGCGCCTGTTCTTTCTAACGATCCCTAAACCACTCAAACAGTACACACTTTTTTTAAAAAACATTATCCATTCCGCTCTCCGAGCCGGAGGCTGATATATAATTGTTTATAATAAAAACTCCCTGTTTTGTTTCTTAAATGATAGATAAATTCTAATCTGTGTCCATCCATAAATGAGGATTTTTGTTTAAGATCAAGGCATGCGAAAAAAATAACCGCAGGCATATAGTTGATATTCCGAGGATTATTTTTTGAGCATAACCCCAGAGGAATAGGCTCTGCATTCCACAGGGCAAGCGCGGAGGTTGGAGAAAAAGACC
>JBFESJ010000278.1:0-4134 GCA_041548585.1 Desulfobacterales bacterium
CCCAACAGGTGTCTCCTGTCACCGGGGGACCGCAGCGTTTGCCGTTCCAAGGTCAACATGGACGGCATTCTTTACAGTTTGACCTACGGTAATCCATGCAGCGTGAATGTGGATCCCGTTGAAAAAAAACCGCTCTTTCATTTCAAACCCCGGTCAAAAGCCTTTTCCATTGCAACCACAGGCTGCAACTTTCGGTGTTTGAATTGTCAGAACTGGGAAATTTCTCAGGCCAAACCCCAAGAAGTGCGATACTACGAGCTTTTCCCGGCCGATGTGGTTAAAACAGCACAGCGATCCGGATGTTTGTCCATTGCTTACACCTATTCCGAACCCATCACATTTTTTGAATACATGTTCGACACTGCCCGCCTGGCCAGAGATAACGGGATATCCAATTTATGGATTTCCAACGGTTATATCAATCGGAAACCATTGCTGGAACTGTGCAGCGTTCTGGATGCGGCCAATGTGAACCTAAAATCTTACAAGGACGCCATCTACCGGAAGCTGAACGGCGGCCGGCTCCAGCCGGTGTTGGATACATTCAAGATACTGCATGAACAGCGGATTCATTTTGAGATAACGAATCTGGTGGTTCCCGGATACGTCGATGATGACGCGATGGTCAAACAGATGTGTCAATGGATTCTGACAAACCTGGGGCCGGATTATCCGCTTCACTTTTTACGGTTTTTCCCCAAATACAAACTCGACCGTTTGCCCTCAACGCCGCTCTCAACCCTTGTTCGGTTTCGTAAGCTGGCAATGGCGGAAGGGATCCATTATGTCTATGTGGGCAACGTTGCCTATCCCGAGGGGAATAACACCTATTGCCACAATTGTAAAAAACTGCTGATTGAACGAACCGGTTATTTTGTACCCACCTATAACCTGAACGGCAACACATGCAAATACTGCAAGACTGTGATCCCTGGACGCTGGATATGATGGGTTACCAGAGAATTATAAATTTCTTGCCGTCTCTTAATTCACCTCTTAACTTCTCCATGTGCCGGAGTGCTGCAACTTCTCGTTCAAGATCCGCGGGTTTTATTTGAAGTCTCTGGACGATGGCGGACGGTTCAGCGCCTCCGGTCTCTTTTAGTATGCGCAATATCTCTTTCTGAATTTCATTGAGCTCAAGGGTACCGCCTTTGGATTTTGCCAAAGACTGAGCACTGTGAACCGCCCATGGATCACACGTTTTGGCCGGTGACAGTGCATCCATATAGCAGTCTTCACATAAATTCTGTCCAAGGTGTTCATGCTTTTCCCCGGGTTTTATTTCCTGTGAACACCGGTCACATATCATCTTATCGCCTCCTTTTTTATTGACAGATTCTTTTAGATCTTGAAACGGAACATTACTTTGAAAAATACGATAGAATTTTAACAGGAATGAAGAAATGGATTACCTGTCAAAAAAGATATTTTTCCCGGTAACAGAAAGGGGAATTCCCATTACAAAATCCCAATCCACAAGGTTCATCTCACGGGCCACAACCCCCACGCGGTACATGATCCGGTTGTCCACATTTAACATGCTGGCGGTCTTTACCGCAGACCCTAAAGCGATTCCCATGTCGAGCAACCTGAAGGCGCATACCGGTCCGGAAAATTCCAACGATTTCTTTTCCTGTTGTGTCAATGAGTTGCAATCGGAAAACCCGCAAGCGCCGCAATTAAGCCCCAGTACACTTGCATTCATGATTCCCACCAGCAGCACTGCATCGGAACCGGCAACATTTTTTGCATCCCGGTCAAAGTCCTTTTTTTGGGTATTCTCGCCAAACTTGATCATGTTGTCTGCAATCTCTTTTAAAACGTTTCCCTCAAGGACTTTGGTCTTTACAAAATTTTCACCCTTGCTCTTGGGGGCGGTAATCGCAGATATTGCCATCAGTTTCGCCACAACGTCAATGCCTTCCACGGTGTACCTCCTGCTGATTGTGTCTTAAAATTTGCTTTAACGGTATTAATGGATCTTCCAGTTTCATTTTTAGAAAGAATCATAGAAAAAAAGAGGGTTGTGTGTCAATTCAGAAAGCAAACTTTACAACAATGATGTGTTGTGCCATAATCCTCATCCGTTTTGATACCGAATTGCCTGTATTCGGGATCCGATCAATACCCATTTAAACAGCTCAAATCTCACAGCGCTAAATTACTGGCTTTCTTTTTGTTGGAGGGACCCTGATGAACGGTTTTTACGGCAGATATTTAAAAATCGATCTAACCGATGAAACGTATGATGTCGTGCCTTTAAATGACGAGATACTTTTTAAATATCTTGGTGGGAAAGGTTTGGCCTCTTATCTTCTTTATTCGATGAATCCGCCGGGGGTTAACCCGATGTCACCGGAAAACTGCCTGATTTTTGCAACCGGGCCCGTTACCAACAGTTTCGTATGGGGCTCAAGCCGGTATGGTGTCTTTACAAAGTCACCGCAGACCGGCTTTTATTCTGAATCTTATGCCGGCGGTAAAGTCCCGGAAGCCATCGATGCATCCGGGTTTGACGCCATTGCCGTCACGGGCAAAAGCAAACGTCCCACGGTGGTTCTCGTAAAGCCGGATGGCGCTGAATTTCATGATGCTTCAGACATTTGGGGGATGGACACATATGAAACCGAAGATGCCGTGAATGGAAAATTCGGGGCCGCCGGTTCGCAATCAGAAAAATCAGGCGCTGTTGTCATCGGACCGGCTGGGGAAAACCGTGTTCGATTTGCTGTGATCGAAAACGATTACTGGCGATCGGCCGGAAGGACCGGCGTCGGGACAGTCATGGGGTCGAAATGTCTCAAGGCCATTGTATTCAGGGGTGACAAAAGGCGTTCGCTGTTTAACGGGGAAAGCGTGAAGCGGTTCTCAAAGGAGATTGCTCTGGAATCGAAGAACAGCCCGGTGGTTCAGGCATACAAGTCGATGGGGACGCCCATGATGGTCAAAACGATCAATAAGGCCAAAGCGTTTCCCACCAAATACTGGTCTGAGAATTTTTTTGATCAATGGCAAAAGGTCAGTGCCGAGGCTTTGCACGACCAGTGCCGCGTTCAACCGAGAGCCTGTGCGAAATGTTTTATTGCATGCGGCAGAATGACCACCGTGTTAAACGGCCGCCATGCCGGTTTAATGATCGAAGGACCGGAGTACGAGACCATATTTGCGTTTGGCGGTCTTTGCTTGATCGACAGCATTGAGGAAATTGCGTATTTAAACGATATCTGCGACCGGCTCGGTATGGATACCATATCTGCCGGAAATCTGTGCGGGTTAACCATTGAAGCCGCCAGAAAGAAAAAGATCGATTTTAAGATCGATTACAACGATGTGGATGCCATTGCCGGTTTGCTTGAAAAAATTGCATTCCGAAAGGGCATCGGAGACATTTTGGCCCAAGGGATTGGACATGCGGCAAAAATATGGAACATGGAAGATATGGCCGTGCATGTGAAAGGCCTTGAACCGCCGGGTTATGATCCCAGGGTTCTCAAGGGCAGCGGACTTGCCTTTGCCGTTTCAGACCGTGGCGCATGCCATTTAAGGGCGACGTTTCACAATCCGGAGTTAAAAGGAATCATCGATCCTGAAACCGTCAACGGGAAAGCCGAGCTTTTGATCGATTTTGAAGATCGCCTGATCCTTATGGACACCTTTATTCTGTGCCGATTTTTCAGGGATATCTATCCATGGGAACGGCTGGGGAAAATCATCGAGATGACCACCGGTCAAAAGGAGGATAAATCGGCATTGCAGAAAAGAGCTTCTGAGATATCCACACTGATTCGGTGTTTTAACATACAGGAAGGACTCAAACCCGAAGATGATTATCTTCCCAAGCGCTTTTACAAAGAAATCCTCAAAACAGGGCATGTCGCTAATAAAACGGATGTGGCGGCAATGCTGAAAGACTACTACTCCCTTAGAGGCTGGGATGCAAACGGCGTTCCTGAAGAGAAACCGGATATTTAAATTTGAATTCCCCGCTGCTTGCAGCGCGGGATGAATTCAAATAAAGTATAAGAACCTTTTTAAAGCGAAAGGGCGGTACCACAGCCCGGAGGGTTGTGGTAAAAATTCCGAAATACCCCGTAGCTTGTTGAAGTGAAGCGTAAATCCCGCTTTCGGGGC
>JBFESJ010000279.1:0-4125 GCA_041548585.1 Desulfobacterales bacterium
CCCAAAATCATGGGCGCCCGCAAATCGGTTACGGGAACCGCACCGGATTGAAGGATATCTGCGACTTCAATTCGAGAACGCAAATGTTTGCTTAACCCGCCATCTTTTTGTTCCGCAAGCCCCCCCAGGTAGATGATCCGATCAATCCCGGCGGATTCGGCTGCCCATACCATGTTTTGAGCGGCCTTGCGGTCGGCTTCAACAAACTTGTGTTTCTGGGCAATCATGGAATGGACCAGATAATATGCCGCCCAACAGCCAGAAAGCGCCGTTTCCAGGGATTCCCTGTCAAGAACATCTCCTTTGGCCAGTTCCACTTTTGGATGGCGTCCCCATGGACGACAGGCCAATTTCTCAATGGACCTGCCCATGGCACGCACGGTATAACCTGCTTCAAGCAGGGCCGGAATCAACCGACCGCCAACATAGCCGGTGGCCCCGGCAACCAGAATCGGTTTGTCGTCTTTCATTGAAATCACCTTATCTCCCTATCCGAATCTTTCACGAGCCCGAGGCGTTTATATGTAAGGCATTTAAGGGTGAAGCCGTAGTAAACTACTGCGAGCCCTTAATAACGCAACAGATGAACGCCTCGGGCTCGTGAAAGGTTATACATGATTGCGCAACTTCAGTGCAATAGGATGCGGATTTAAATACACCTGCTGCGCCAGATACGGTTGTTTGTATTTTCGTATGTAATGATTGAGCAGGGTCACCGGTACGATCAAGGGAACATATTCCTGTCTATACTGTTCGATGATTTCGAGCAGCTCCTGCTTTTCGTCCGCGGACAACTGCTTTTTAAAATATCCCATGATGTGTTGAATCACGTTGACATTTTTCTTCAGGGTGGTCTTTAGTCTCAAGGCCTCCATCAACAGGGTCTCGTATTGGGTAAACAAATCCGCCATGAGCAGGGCTTTGCCTTCGGCAACCAGCTTACCCATCATGCGCGAATGGTTGGGAATGTGTGAAATAATCAACAGCTTGTGCCGGGTATGAAAATCGACCAGGTTCCCCATACTTTTCTTTTTGGAAAGCGTTTCCCGCCAGCGCATCAAGGTAAAAATCTGCTCGATAAAGGTCTCTCTGAGTTTGGAATCGTGCAGCCGTCCATCTTCTTCCACCGGAACCAACGGAAAGTTCTCCGTAAACACACGGGCAAATATGCCCTGCCCTTTTTTCTGGGGCATTCCTTTGGAAGTTCTAACCGGAACTCTATACAGGCCGCTGCTTGGAGAGTTTTTTTTAAAAACAAATCCGCACAGATCTTCTTTTTCGAGTTCTTCAACCCTTTTTCGTGCCCATTCGGTCATCTTGTGAGTATGGTCGATATTTGTTTTAGAAGTGACCAGATTCGGGTTGTCCGGATCACCCACAAGACGCAAGGTCTCCCGGGGAACGCCCATCCCGCATTCCACTTCAGGGCACACCGGAACATATTCCACGTATTGACCCAGTATGTCGGTCAGGTATCGGTCCCTTGAATGTCCGCCGTTCCAGCGGACCTCCTCGCCCATTAAACACGCACTAACACCCAGCTTTATTTTCTCGTTCATCGTTGACCCCATGTTGACGTTTCCGTCATCTTTAAATTTTAAAGTGGATTCGTTTCGAAACTTTATCTTTTACATTCGACTCAAAAGTGCTATTTTTTGGATAGAATCTATGAACTTTTAGCTAAATTGAGCGATGGTCGAGCTTGCCGTAGATGCAAGGAAGATGCCTTTCCGCTATAGTCTGCTATGCGGGAAGGCATCTGACGCAGCAGGTGCCGTAAGATCGGCAATCCCGAAGGGTTTAAAATTTTAAAATATAAATTGATATTATTCATTAAAAACAAGAGAATTTTGATTCCTTTTAAAATTTAAAACGCTCATTTTAGGTTTCAATTAAAGGCGGCTGATAATGCTTGAAAAAATGAAAAATCTTGTCAGAAAGAAAAATATTTGTGTTCTTTCAACGGTTTCCGAAAACAAGCCGTATTGTTCACTGATGGCCTATATCACCGATGCAACCTGTGAAGAAATTTACATGGTGACACACAAAAATACAACCAAATTTAATAACCTTCAGAAAAACCCATGGGTCAGTCTACTGATCGATACCCGGGAAACGCAACCGAGATCCAATGCGCAGGCGCTGACCATTGACGGTGTTTTTACCCCCCTCAACGATGAAAACAAAGAAAATAGAATTCGAAACAACATGCTGGAATCTTTTCCCCACATGAAAGATTTCATACACCATCCGGAATCAGAACTTATCCGTATCAAAATAAATTCATTTCTGCTTCTGAACGGCTTGACCGATTCCCATTTTGTGTCCCTCCTGAGCTGAGCGTTTCAAATTTTAAAAGGGGATTAAATGAACCCTCGGGGAGTTTCTCTCTTTGATTTTTCAAAGATAGGTTCATGTTCTTTTTTTACGAGCCCTTGCCACGAGTTCACGCGTTTTAAAAAATGATTATCCATGGAGCGACTATTTAGAAAAACTTCCCGACCCCTCGATTAAATATATTTTGCTTTTAATGAATTATGCTGATTTATTATTTTTAAAATTTGAAACGCTCTGCTTAGATCTTTGTGAAATGGTAACAATCCCCAAAAACCCATCCACCGTAATGTCATCGCCGGTATGAATCAAAGAGGTTGCATCCGGTATGCCGGTGACACACGGCAATCCGTATTCCCTGGCAATAATGGCCCCGTGAATCAACATTCCACCCCGGCGTTCAATGACGGCTGCAGCCAGCGGAATAACGAAAGTCATATTCGGATCCACCGAATCGCAGACAAGGATTTCAGCGTGTTTAAAATCCTGCAAATCCAAATGGTGGCGAATAACCCGGGCCTTACCCCTGGACAATCCCGGTCCGGCCGGCTGCCCAATAAGCTGTCTCGGATTTACCTGAACCCCATTTTCATCCTTTTGTATGGACACTTTTTCATTACCAGTGCCATAATCAAAATCCTGAATCACCGATTTAAGATCTTCGAGTCCGGATGTGTGTATTCCCCGACGTTCGAAACTTTCAACACGGGATTTTGCCTCCTTCACAGCACTTAACAGCTGCGCTTCAATTTTACCCAGATAAATATTATCGTCGTCCCGAAGGCGATAGCTGCTGCGACCAAGGTCCAACAGTTCCTCGGCTTCTTTGCGCCTGGAATCTTGAAAACGTTCAAGAAATCTCTGCTGCAATGCCCGGGCGTCTTTTGGCGTTTTACGAGATGCCAATGAAGACGACTTTGCTGCCATCTCCAGCAGCAATTTAAAAAGCGGACGTGTATCGGTCGCACATTCTGTGCCGCCGGTGACCGCACAGGACAGATCCCCATATTTTTCGACGAATTGCTTCACCTTTGCTCCGAATTTTGAATCGAAATCCATGGGTTCCCCGGCTTTTAAACGTTCAAAAAGTTGACCATCTTCACGAACCATAGATGCCAAATCTTCCATCAGTTGGTTTCTTTCAAGGCTCTTCATTTTGGTTTGGGTCAAAAGATTCATAAACTCATAGGGATCATCCGGTCGCATGGCATCATTATAGTATTGGCCGAAAAGACGAATTCCATGGGCATACGGAATAAATTCTTCCCAGTATGTGTCGACCCAGTGTTGGTTAATCTTCCAACGCCGTCTGACCTCCTTCGCCAATTCCCCATCGGACAAAACCGTAATATCTTGTTCAGCCAGTTCTTTGGCCGTCTTTACCATTTCAGGGATCAGTGTTTTTTCAATGGTGATACGAAGCGCTTTTAGATTTTCAACACTTCGGTGGAGGCTGAGATACCAGGCACGTTTATCTTGTGTTTCACTAGGCGACAGGGTGGTTATGGGGCGCGATTGGAGGACGTACAGCGTGTCATTTTTAATGGTCCATTCAACATCCTGGGGGGTTTTAAATAAGGCTTCAGCACGGTATGCCAAATCATATATTCCCAGTGCCTCCTTGCCGCTCAAAGGGGGTCGTTCGGACAAATCTTCGGGCAAGGGCGTCATATCTACACCGCTTTCCGATGGTATCATCCAATATTTCCTTTGGGCCGAATCATGGGACAGCATTGTTTTTTTATCACGATCCACAATCCAGCGGTCCGGCTCCACCATCCCATCCACCAG
>JBFESJ010000280.1:0-4121 GCA_041548585.1 Desulfobacterales bacterium
ATAATATGGGTAAGTGTTCCATACTCGCTGGTGTCAGCCAAAAGGTCTTTAACGGCTCGGGTTAAGAGTTCGATGGGGGTGTGGGGAAACGCTGCAATAATTTCTTGCCATGTTTTGCGGTCAAAAACCGTGTCCTGCATTTCGCCCAACTCATGATAAATGTATGTATCTGTTTCATTGGCGGCAATTCTTGACAAATTGCGATGTAAATTTCCGGGTGTCTGTTCTTTCAACCCATAATCTTCCAAACCGAATCTAAGAGCATAACGTCCAGAATTTTTGACATAAAACATTTGATCCCAGAGATAAAGTCTGGCGGATTATTTTCGAACATAAATACAATTTTTCTGAGACAGCGCAGGAATGGTCAACAGATCTCGAGCAAGCTCCTCACCGAGAACAAATATCGTAATTCCGTTTAATTCTTTCTTGTCTTCAATTGCGGCCAGAAAAAAAGAGGGTTTAAGGCTCCGGGCATAGCCACCCCCGTAGATGTATCCATGGGGCTCTAAAATCGCATTGATTCCTTTGGCGTCAAATGGATCGAATCGATGCCCTAAAAGGGTGATATCGCCGAAATCTTTTTCAACCAGTTTTTCCCATGTTTCCTCTTTGTTTCCAATCCATTTTAAGACCTCTGAAGGATCATTTTCAATCCAGGGTTCCAATCTGTTTTCCCACTTGTACAAATCCCGCAATCGCAATGCCAAACCGCAGATGGAATAGAGTCCCGCATGCCGGGCATCCGTAATATTGCAGTTCTCAAGGACTTGACCGGTGATGTCATTTATTTTTAACATGTCGTGTTTACTCAATATTAACTCATCTGCGGGGTCTCAAGTACAAAAAATATATCTTTTGCAGGGATTGCCCCTTCTCTTAAAATTATGGGTGGATCGACGGTCACATCTACGACGGTTGAGCCGATACCCCCTTTGAGCGGGCCGGCATCAAGAATCAGATCTACTTTATCCGAAATTCGCGGATCAATATCTGAAACCGTTGAACACCCTGAACCGCCGGTAATATTGGCACTTGTGGCAGTAAGAGGACCTCCCACAGCCCTTGAGAGGGCTAAAGAAACTGGGTGTTGCGGCATTCGAATACCAATTTTGCCGGTATCTGCTGTAAGGTTTGTCGGCAGTGTATCGTTGGCTTTGAAAATTAGGGTAACCGCACCCGGCCAGAAACAGTTCATAATGTGTTCGGCTGCCGAAGAGACATGTTGAACAAGTTTTGTCAGGTCTTTTCGATAGGGTATGAGGACCAGCAAAGGTTTATGATAAGACCGCTGTTTTATTTCAAAGACCCTGTCCACAGCTTTGGCGTTTAAGGCATCTGCTCCCAACCCATAAAGGTACTGGGTGGGGAAAACAATAACCCCACCGTCTTTTATGATCTGAGAGCACGCAACGATGTGATCATCTCTGGGATTTAATGGGTCAGCTTGAATGATCTTTAAGCTTTTTGGCTTTTTGATCAACTTGTTTTGCAAGCTCCTTTTTATAGGTTTCCAGCTTTTTGGCAAGATTCGGATCTGTAAGCGCAAGTATCTGTATCGCCAGGATACCTGCATTTTTTGCCCCCGGTTTTCCAATGGATACCGTGGCCACAGGAACCCCGGGGGGCATTTGAACCGTGGAAAGGAGCGCGTCGAGCCCCTGAAGGCAAGATGAATCTATTGGAACGCCGATCACCGGGAGCGACGTATATGCCGCCAGATTCCCTGCAAGATGTGCGGCATGGCCGGCCCCGGCAACAATCACTTTTATACCCCGTTTGTGGGCGGACGCGGCAAATTTGGCCGCCTTTTTAGGGCTCCGGTGTGCAGACGCTACCGTCATTTCATAAGCTATCCCGAAGCTTTTTAGGACCAAAGCGGTTTCTTCCATCACATTAAGATCCGAATCACTTCCCATGACAATGCCAACTTCAGGCAGCCGATCCGGTTGTTTTAAAGCCTTATTATCTTTTTTCAAATAGACCTCCTTATCCTATTGCGAGACGCTCCAACACATCCTGTTTCTTTTTATCCAGTTCCCGACGGCGAATCTTTGAACCTTTTGTGCCGCCGTTTAGGGCAATTTCCGAAAGATAATACGTTCCATCATCCGTTATCTGGATATCCAGATGAGCATAAGGAAATTTACCCCGCTCCATCGCTTTGTAACAAAAATTCAACAAATCCGTGTTCATCTCGTAAGGATAATTTTTCCCGCCCATGGAGATATTCATCCGGAAATTATTTGGATTATGCCGAACATAAGCTTCCGTATATTCCCCTGCAATTATCACCCGAATATCAGTAAAATTATTCAAAAAGGGTTGAATGACGAACGGGTATGACGTTTCAGACAGGGCCAAGAAACTGTAAAGGGTTTCCATGCTATCCCATTTTCTAACGCCATGACCGCAGTGCAGTTGATCTTCTTTTGTGACCACCGAAGCGATGCCGAGTCTGTTATAGGTCTTTATTGCTTCAATGAGATCCGCTCGACGTGTTATCACACATGTATGGGGCAGCATCCATTCCTTTAGAACAACTGCCTGGGTCGCCTTGGAATGATTCAGAACCTGGGAAAGGGGAGATGGAAAACAGGATATTCCACGCTCCATAAGATCAATAAAAATTGATTGTTTGATGTGCCTATAGGACAGAATTCCCAAGAAGATATCCCCGGAACAAAGATCCTGATACCGTTCTTTAAGCTCCGTGCTGCTTCTGAAGATCATTGAATCACCTGTTGACCTTGTGCCCTTCGATACTCAGTTCGATCAAACGATCCAGAAGTTGGCTGAAAGGAATACCCGCTTTTCCTGCAGCGAGAGGCAATAGGCTGGTGGCCGTCATGCCGGGGATGGTGTTGGTCTCAAGGACATACATATCCTGATCTTTAAGAATCATATCCGTCCGGCTGTATCCTCTACAGAAAAGCGCCTTATGTGCTGTTTTGGCAATTTCCTGTGCTTTTTTAGTCATCACGTCATTTATTCGGGCCGGACAAATCTCATTTGTAGCACCGGATGTATATTTGGCTTCGTAATCAAAAAAATCGTAGGATTCGCTGGGGATAATTTCAATAATGGGCAACGCCTCAACCGGATTATTACCAATAACGCCGCCGGTGAGTTCGATACCGTCAATATACGCCTCTATCAACACCATAGAATCCTGTTCAAATGCTTTATCCACCGCTTCTTTCAGCCTATCTTTTGATTTTACGATAGATATGCCAACACTCGATCCACTTCCAACCGGCTTGACAACCAGGGGCAGGCCCAGTCTTTTGGCATACCCATCCGCATCTAAAGCATCGTTTTGTCCAATCACAACGTAAGGAGGAACCAACAGGCCGGATTTTTCGTAAAGGTGTTTGGATGCCAGTTTGTTCATGCCAAGCGCACTTCCGAGTACCCCTGATCCCTGATAAGGAATGTCAAGAAGATCGAGCAATCCCTGAACGGTACCGTCCTCGCCAAAGGGGCCGTGGAGAATTATCAATGCGGCATCTATTTTGGGTGCGTCCATGACCAGTTGTGAAAGGTCGCTTTTTGGATCATATCGAATGATATTGTACTTATTGTGGTCCAGAGCTTCATAAACCTGATCTCCACTTGAGATAGAAACTTCACGCTCGGAGGATATCCCACCGGATAAAAGGGCAATGGTTAGTTTTTTCATGAGGTTTCCTTTCCGTTAAAAAAATGCTGAGATGGATGGGTTAATAATCTATGCTTATGGTATTTCCGGGTCAGGATTTAAAAATCTGTTCCTTGAATTTCTTATATTCTTCAAGGGTAATAAGGTTGTTCTCAAGCAGTCGGACTAGTTCTGAAAACTCTTTATGGCGTATAGATTCAGGGTCTTCGAGTTGTTTGAGACGGCCTGATGTGTGACCATTCAGGGCAGGTGGGTTTTGATGTTCGCCGCCGATTTTTAATGATGCAAGTCCTCCAAGAAAACTGACTTCAACGCTTCTTCCGCTGTACCGATATGTGTTAAGTATTTCCTGAAGGGTTTTTCCTTCCATTTTCATTCGTTTGTAAAAATGATAGCCTGAAGCAATAATGGCGATTAAGCCGCCCAAAAAAATCCAAATCATATAATTTATAAGGCCACG
>JBFESJ010000281.1:0-4112 GCA_041548585.1 Desulfobacterales bacterium
ATGCCGATTATCGATAAAATGATCCAGACAAAGTTGATGGAATACGGCTTAACTCAAACTTCGCCCATTCGCCTGGATAAATCCATCTTCATAAAAAATGGGTTGTATCTCTCGAATAATGCTAAAAACGTTTTACGCAGAAGGTATCTCAAGAAAGACAGCAAGGGCAAAGTTATTGAGACTCCGGAAAAGATGTTCAGAAGGGTGGCCCGACATATTGCAAAGGCGGAGAAAAAGTATGGTGATGACGCCCAAGTGGGAAAGATGGAAACCATTTTTTACAATATAATGACGGAACTGAAATTTTTACCCAATTCACCCACGCTGATGAATGCAGGCCGAAGACTGGGGCAGCTGGCAGCCTGCTTTGTACTTCCAGTAGAAGATAGCATGGAGGGTATTTTTGATGCATTGAGAAATTCCGCACTTATCCACAAATCCGGCGGAGGGACCGGGTTTTCTTTTTCCCGACTGCGTCCAAAAGACAGCAGGGTCGGAACAACCGGCGGTATCGCTTCAGGACCGGTTTCGTTTATGAAAATCTTTAACACGGCAACCGAGCAAGTTAAACAGGGAGGGACGCGCAGGGGGGCCAATATGGCGATCCTGAGAGTGGACCACCCGGATATCATGGAATTTATTTACAGCAAGAAGAAGAATAACGAACTTAACAATTTTAACATCTCCGTCGGTGTTACGAATGCATTCATGGAAGCCGTCAAAACGGGAAGTGACTATGACCTTATCGACCCGCGAAGCGGGGAAAAAGATGGAGAATTGAATGCAGCTGACGTCTACAAAACGCTCGTGACACAGGCATGGGAAAACGGAGATCCGGGGATCATCTTTTTAGACCGGCTCAACAAAGATAATCCGACCCCGGCTCTGGGAGAAATCGAAAGTACAAATCCTTGCGGGGAACAGCCTTTGCTTCCTATGGAATCTTGCAATCTCGGATCCATCAATCTGGCCAAGTTTGTAACCCCTGATGTTAACACGCCGGTTATCGATTTCCAGGCCTTAAAGGATTGTATTTGGTCGAGTGTTCGATTTTTGGACAACACCATCGATATGTCGAAATATCCGCTTCCGGAAATTGTAGAAATGGTTCAGGGGAATCGTAAAATTGGTCTTGGCATCATGGGGTTTGCCGATCTGCTTTATCAGTTGAAGATTCCTTACAACTCGGAAAGAGCCCTCGAGATCGCGGAAGAAGTGATGGGTTTCATCCAAAAAGAGTCTCATGCTGCTTCAAAGTATCTGGGCAAAGAAAGGGGTGTTTTCCCAAATTTCGATAAAAGCATTTTTAAAGATAAAAAAGGTTGTAGCTATCGAAATGCCGCGACAACGACCATTGCGCCGACAGGCACGTTAAGTATCATTGCGGACTGCTCCAGCGGTGTTGAACCGCTGTTTGCTTTAAGTTTTGTTAGAAATGTTATGGACAACGATAAACTGTTGGAGGTGAATCCGTACTTTGAAAATATAGCCAAGGAGAGGGGCTTTTACAGCCCTGAAATGATGGATACCATCGCTATGGAAGGCGGGATTCAGCATCTAAAGGAAATACCGGAAGATGTTCGGGAAATTTTTGTAACCGCCCATGATGTATCCCCTGAATGGCATATTCGCATGCAGGCTGCTTTTCAAAAATACACGGACAACGCTGTTTCAAAGACGGTCAACCTGGCCCGCGATGCTACGGTGGATGATGTACTCAAAATTTATAATTTGGCGCATGAGTTGAACTGTAAAGGCGTTACGATATACCGGGACGGGAGCAAGGAAAATCAGGTTTTGTCTTATTCAGGGAAGGACATGCCTCAAAGAACTTCGGCTGCTACGGTCAAAGATCGGCCGGAAACCCTGGAGGGATTTACCTCCAGAATGAAAACCGGCATGGGCCAGCTTTATGTCACGGTAACAGAATATGAAGGACAGCCCTTTGAAGTGTTTGCAACCATCGGCAAATCCGGAAGGTCCACCACCGCCAAAACCGAGGCCATCGGTCGGCTCGTTTCCCTTGCTTTAAGATCAGGGGTAAAAGTAGAAAAGATTGTCGAACAACTCAAAGGTATCGGTGGAGAACATCCGGTCTTCCAGGAAGGCGGCCTGGTTTTGTCCATACCGGATGCCATCGGCAGGGTTCTTGAGAAACGATATTTGAAAGACGGTTCTTATAAGAAACAAAGATACGGAAACAGCCTCCTTGGAGAGATTTGTCCGGAATGCGGTCATACGATTAGTTTTGAAGAGGGCTGTATGATCTGCCATTTTTGCGGCTTTACAAAATGCTCATAAGAGAGCATCCTCATAATATGCTTTCTTTTCAGCCACATATACGATTATGCGTATCGATCAAAATCCAGTATTTAGAAAATCAATCGTTCCCTGGTATGACTCCGAAGCCGCATGCATCGGTGTTATTGTATTCATGCTCATAGTTTTTTTATTCGGCGTTGCTGGGATCTCGGTAGCACGGGAAACGCCGGAATATAATGGGTTTGTTTGGATAGCTGTTCTTCTTGTTGTTATGAGCGGAGGGGTCATTCTTTCAACAACAATCCGACTCATAAAAAGACATGCCCGCCGATATTCAAAATAGGGGTGCCCCGTTTCTCAAAGGTCTTCAATTTCGGGCTCGTCAGATCGGAGCCGGCGTATGTCATTGATTGTAAGGGTTTCCCATGATTCTTTTTCAGCGAAAAATTTTTTAAGAAAAGAATGGTTGAAGGCATGGCCGGATTTATTGACGACCACATGGCCTAAAATTGGCATACCCAGAAGTGAAAAGTCACCGATGCAATCGAGAATTTTATGTCTCACAAACTCATCCTGATACCGTAAACCGTCTTCATTGATAACATCCTTGCTATCGATGGCAATCACATTTTCAAGGGTAACGCCACGGGCCAAACCATATTGTTTTAAATATTCATATTCATGCAAAAAACCGAAAGTTCTGGCTTTGGAGATTTCGCGTTCCCAAACATGGTCCGAAACATCCACGGAATATGACTGCTTATTGATCAGGGGATGATCATATTCAATGGTACAGCTTATTCTATACGTCGAGTATGGATATACACCGACCATTTTCCCGTCTTTGTTCAGTTCGATCGGCTTTTTAATGACAAAAAAATACCGTGGAGCGTCCAGTTCCTTTATTCCCGCTGATTTGATCATGGAAGTAAATGGACCAGCGCTTCCGTCCATTATCGGCATCTCATAATTGTCGACCTCCACCAACGCATTGTCGATTGAGAGGCCGGAAAAGCTCGCCATAAGATGCTCTATTGTTGATACGATAAAGCCCTCGTAGCCGATAACAGTTGCCAGGCTTGTGTCCACGACCATATTAAAATTTGCGGATATGACGGGGCAGTCCAAAAGGTCCGTTCTAATGAACTTGATACCATGATTGGGTGGTGCAGGCTTAATGGATAAATTGACCTTTTTACCCGAATGAATCCCGACGCCCGAGCAATTCACCGATTTTGCGACTGTTCGTTGTTGAAAATACATGGTTAATGATTTAATTGAATAGAAACTTAAATTTTGTTAAGAGCCACCAATATAAAACCGAAATAAGAAAAATCAAGCGGTATTTTTAAATCACATTCCAAATATAACGTATTATTCTTGTTTGACAAGTGCTATTTCTTGATTTTATCGGTTCCGTGAAAGCCTTATTACCTCGTCCTATGAATATCTTGTGATTCATGAAAGGAGGGAGCGTGCTTGCAAAGGTTTTAAGCAGCGCTGTTATTGGAATTGATGCATTCCTGGTTGAAGTGGAAGTTGATATAACATCTGGGCTCCCCACCTTTACCACCGTCGGACTCCCGGAGGCTTCAGTAAAAGAGAGCAAAGAACGGGTCAAGTCAGCCATCAATAATTCGGGTTATACCTTTCCGGATGACAGAATCACCGTTAACCTTGCGCCGGCTAACATCAAAAAGGAAGGGACCGGTTTTGATCTGCCCATCGCTTTAGGGATACTTACTGCAACCCAAATCATTCCCCAGAAAATCATATCCAAATACCTTGTTCTGGGTGAGCTTTCACTGGACGGTCGTATTAAACCGGTGAAAGGTTCTCTTCCCATGGCC
>JBFESJ010000282.1:0-4060 GCA_041548585.1 Desulfobacterales bacterium
GCCCTATGGGCAACTGGGGCCATATGATGACCTATGGTTATGGTGGAGGATTTATGTGGTTAATAGTTCTGGTTTTAGTCGGTGTTGTTATTTATTTTTGGTTTCAGGTTTCAAAATCAAAAGGCTCCGATGGTTCGATCATTGAAACACCTTTAGATATCTTGAAGAAGCGTTATGCAAAGGGTGAAATCGACAAAGAGGAATTTGACCGGAAGAAAAAGGACTTGGAATCATAAAGGACCATTCGACTTGAAACAGCAGGTATTCCTCACTTCGTGACAGGAAACAGGTGTTATCAGGGATGAACCTCAGGAGAGGATAACATTGAACAAAGAATAAGCCATTAACTTTAAGGGCGACCCTGCTATGTCCCGAATTATTCCAAACAATCAGATTACCCTGTTGCAAAACGGCGAAGCTTATTTTCCGGCGATCGAAACGGCATTGGACCAGGCGGTGCATGAAATTTATCTGGAAAGCTATATTTTCGAAAATGACAATACCGGACGACGTATTGCGGAAGCGCTCAGGCGGGCGGCCTTGCGTGGCGTAAAAACTCATGTGCTGATCGATGGATTCGGCTCGCATAGTTTACCGAAAACCATGGTCGATGACCTTAAAGCGGCCGGCGTATGGGTACTGAAGTTCCGGCCCAAGATATCGCCTTGGACGTTGCGGCGCCAAAGGTTGCGTCGCCTGCACCGGAAAATTGTGGTTGTGGACCAGAAGGTTGCATTTGTCGGAGGCATTAATATCATCGATGATATGGATACGCCGGGTCAAAAGTCCCCTCGTTATGACTATGCTGTAAGTGTGGAAGGGCCCCTGGTGGGAGAAATTCATGCTTCGGCCCGCCGGGTGTGGTCTCGAGTGGCCTGGACCCGCTTGCGTCTTGGCCGGGGCCGGGACAACGAAAGACAAATTCCTTCAACCGAACCCAGAGGCCCTATGCGCTCAGCTTTTCTGGTACGGGATAACATCCGCCATCGCCGAGATATTGAAGATGCTTATTTGCAGGCGATTGAACAAGCGCAATTCGAAATCATTATTGCAAACGCCTACTTTTTGCCAGGATTGAATTTTCGTCATGCGCTTTTGGATGCAGCTGGGCGAGGTGTCCGGGTGATCTTGCTGTTGCAAGGAAGGGTGGAATATCGATTGCTGCATTATGCCTCGCATGCCCTATATGGCAATTTTCTCGATGCGGGGATGGAGATCTACGAATACCACAAGAGCCTTATGCACGCAAAAGTTGCTGTGATTGATGAACATTGGGCTACGGTGGGATCATCAAATCTTGACCCTTTCAGTCTACTGCTCGCTCTCGAGGCAAATGTCGTTGTTGACGATGAAAACTTTGCCAAAAAATTAAAGAATAGTCTGGAGCTGGCTATCAAAATGGGGGCACGGCGGATATTTGAGAATAACTGGAGAACCCAGCCCATCCGGCTGCGCCTGGTAAGCTGGCTATGTTACGGCTTGATGCGATTCATGATAGGAATGGCGGGGTATGCCCCGGGGAAAAAGTCTGCCTTGCAGTTGCATAAAAAACATGGCGATGTATAGCAAAAAGAATAATAACAAGGCAATATTTACCTTATTGATCCATCCGGACTGTGCAACTATGCCCGAAATGACATGCTTCAGGCTTGCCGCAGAAGGAAGTTTCGTATGGGTATAACAGAACCGGTAACAAATTACCAATCAGGAGCAATCGAGTGTGCAACCGAAGTTAAAAGAGGTTTTCAAATGAAAAATGTTATGTTCGTAAGGGGGTTATTGGCAATAATGCTGCTGCTGGCCCTGGGGATCTTGCCGGGCTGCGGTGAGAAGGAACAACCCCAGAGCAAATCCGCAACCGTCTCCAAGGAAGATGTCAAGAAGGAGGTCAAGGAAGCTTATGACGCAACCAAAGCCTATACCCAGGAGCAGATGCAGGCCTTTCGGGAACAGACGGAAACCAGACTTTCTGAATACAAGAAGGAAATTGATCAACTGCAGGTAAAGGCGGAAAAGCTGGAAGGAGATGCGAAGGCCAAAGCTGAACAACAGCTGACGGCATTGCGTCAAAAACGTGATGAGGTGTCTGAAAAGCTAAAGGATCTGAGTTCTTCCAGCGGAAATGCGTGGGAGCAACTAAAATCAGGTATCGATGCGGCCATGGAGGATTTGAGTAACGCCTACAAAAAGGCTGCGGCCGAGTTCAGCAAATCCTGAAAGATTTTATCGAATCTACGAACTCTTTAGCAAAAAAGGTCTTGTAATCAACAATTTCAACTCAAACTAACAAAAAGGAGTAACCGCTATGAAAAAAAGAAATATCGTTATTCACTGTTTAGTGCTTCTTATGCTGATCGCCACCTTTGTGGCTTGTGCATCGACACCAAAACAGGAAAGTACAGGGGAATACGTTGACGATTCTGTAATCACGACCAAGGTCAAATCTCTGCTTGCAGCTGATGATTTTCTCAAGTCATTCCAGATCAGTGTCGAAACCTTTAAGGGCACCGTTCAATTGAGCGGCTTCGTTGCTTCTCAAAAGGCTGTCGATAAAGCGGGTGAAATCGCCCGTAGCGTCAAAGGGGTCACATCCGTAAAGAATGATCTGATTGTGAAATAGGAGAGCGTTATTCTCTCCCGGATGGAGCATGGCGACCACTGGTGAGCCGAAGTATGGGTTTGACGATGTCGCGACTGCTGCTATGCTCGGGCATTGTGCGCGGACACCTATTACCGTGGCGCGTATGAGTTTGCGCGTGGCAAGCTGCAGGCAGCACATACCGCCTTGGAAAAGCTCGACCGAATGTCGTACGTCCATTTCGTCAATCCGGAAGTGCTTGCCAGTCTCCGCCTCGAGATTGATCGGATAACACCGCCAAGGCATTTGAGGGAAGAGCCAGAGGAGCTGAAACATGGCTATCCATAAGAAAAAGGTTCTGTACATAACAACGGGTGTCATCACGCTTGTTGTGTTCGTTGGTATCCTCGCTGTCATGCTCAATATCAAAGGATTTACACCGCAGATCGAGGCGGCCGCGTCTACTGCTCTGGGAATGGATGTTCGGATCAAAGGCGGGATAGGCATCGCTCTTTTTCCGGGCTTCGGTCTATCGCTGAAAGACGTCAACGTGCGCAACAGAGGATTGGATGTCGTTACGATTGAGAAGATGAGAATAGGGCTGAAACTCATCCCCCTCGCGAGGTTCGAAATCAAGATAATCCGGGTCGGGCTTGTCAAGCCGGTTTTCTCCTTACTTAGGTCCAAAAACGAGATGTTCAATCTTGAAAAACCGGAGCGCACGTTATGGAAAAAACTCCTTGCTGTGAAAAAGATATCCATCTCTCAGGGGAGCCTTGTTTATACTGATGAAACATCCAACGAGAAAATCGAAGTCGGTGATTTGGATTTGAGCATAATAAACTTTTTTTCCAGCGGGACGGACAGCTCGGAACTATTCAAAAACATCTCATTCACCGGGGATATCAGATGCAAGATACTCAAGATCTATAACGTCACCCTGATGAACCTCGTGATGAGAGCAGCAGGTGAAAAGGGAATACTCGATATCAACCCAGTCAGTATGAACATCTTCGGTGGAACCGGAGACGGAAGCATTCATGTGGACCTGACGGGTTCATCGCCTTATTACAGGGTAATCTATACTCTTAATCGGGTCAGGATCGAAGAACTTCTTCAGCAATACTCGCTCAAGAAATTCCCCCGTAAAACCATAGAAGGGCCGGTCAATTTTTCCGCGGACCTGACGGCAATGGGGAAGAGCGCAGATGAGGTGAAACGATCGCTTAACGGCAACCTTTCTTTGAACGGGGAGAACCTGATGCTCTACAACATCGATATCGATGCTCTTATCATGAAGTACGAACGAAGCCAGAACTTTAACCTCGTGGATGTGGGGGCGTTCTTCCTCGCAGGCCCCTTCGGGCCAGCTCTTACCAAGAGCTACAATTTTGCAAGCCTTTACGAAGAGTCCCAGGGCGGAAAAGGAATCATCAGGAAACTCGTCTCGGACTGGAAGGTAAAAAAGGGCATTGCCGAGGC
>JBFESJ010000283.1:0-4014 GCA_041548585.1 Desulfobacterales bacterium
ATTGAAGAAATGAATTTTCCAACTGAAAATTTGTGGTAATAATTTAGCAAAAATGTCGAGTAGGATTTGTATTCCTTAGTAATAGAAATTTTAAACAGAATTTATCTAAGAAGGAGCAACCATGAGCAATAAAAAAGAATCCCTAATCGAACGACTGGAAAAGGGTGTCGTTTTGGTGGCTGAAGGTTATATCTTTGAGTTGGAAAGAAGGGGATATTTAAAGGCCGGACCTTTTGTGCCGGAAGTTGTTTTAGAGCATCCGGAGGCAGTCAGGGAACTACATTACGAATTTTTAATGGCAGGTTCCGATGTCATTGTGCCCTGCACGTATTATGCTCACCGGTCAAAGTTAAAAGCCATCGACAAAGAAGACATGCTCGAAGAACTTAACCTTAAATCCATATCTTTGGCGCAAGAAGTGGCCCAAAAAGGTGACGCTCTGGTTGCCGGGAATTTATCCAACACCTGGGAGTTTAATCATAACGACCCGATTGAATCAGGAAAAATTGTCAGATCCATTTTCAAAGAACAAGTTGGTTGGGCCTCTTGTGGAAACGTTGACTTCATTATCGCTGAAACGTTTAGCCATTTGGGTGAAGCCACTATTGCGTTAGAAATTATAAAGGACGCTGGATTCCCGGCCGTGATTACCTTTACAACGGTTCATGAAAAGAGCTGCGACGGCTATAGCTGGGAGGAAGCCTGCAGAATACTGGAAAAAAATGGTGCCGACGTTATCGGTCTTAACTGTGGCCGAGGTCCTGAAACCCTCATGCCGATTGTTCAAAGAGTTCGAGATAAAGTTAAAGGCCATGTGGCCGTACTGCCGGTTCCCTATCGAACAACGCCGAAAGAACCTTGTTTTTTTGATCTGAGATTAGAGAATTCCAAAAACGCATTCCCGGTAGCGCTGGATCCTTTTTTGTTAACCCGGTTTGAAATGGCGGATTTTACCGTAAAAGCACGGGACATGGGAGTTAATTATATCGGTATTTGCTGTGGCGCCGGCCCTCACCATGTAAGAGCGATGGCTGAAGCGCTGGGTCGCAAAGTTCCCGCAAGTAAATACTCCCCGGATATAAACCTGCATCCCGTTTTCGGCGATCAAGATGCTAAAAAACAACACTATGTTGAATGTCTACTCGGTCCCAATGTGCCTGTTGGGCTGAAATCGACTTAACCCGGATTTTTCCCGGGTCAGGCCAAATAAAAGATAACCGGTCAACACTTTCCATTGTCGACCTCTCGAAGCTGTCATTATTCAATCAAGTTAATTCATTATAAAGTGTGGATAATCGATTCAATTCCACACTTTTCTTTTTTATGTACACCACAATATATTGGGTTTTGAGATCAAGCTACAAATCTGAGATATCTGCTATGAACATGTAATTATCAGGGGTCGAAAACATTTGTGATATCGTTTTTCAATGAAGGCAAATCCTTTTTCGGGGATTTGCCTTTTTGCTTTTTGTTGGATTTTACGATATATGCAATCGGAGTTGATCAAACTTGGGTTGTCTTTATGGCAAGGTATCTGTATTTTATTGTACGGCATACAAATGCATAAATGCATGTGTTTGGCTATATTTTTTGGCCGCATAATACGAGTTAATCAGAGGTGATTATGAAATACGATATCTTTCTTTCTGACCGGAAGACATATTTGTATATCCTTGTTAACGAGGCGGTGACATCGGAATTGTTGCACGATTTTATAGGTGAAACAGCGAAAAAAGGTAATAAATACAGGATCGACAACTTCCTTTTTGATTTGCGCGACGCACCCAACCGAGCGGACATACATGACCATTACGTAGTGGTAAATAATTTGTCCCCCAAATTGGGGTTTAAGTCTCGATCTAAACATGCCTTGCTTTTAAGACAAAAAGATATAGATGATTACATTTTCGTGAGGGCAATTCTCAATATTACTGGATATCAAAGCAAGATATTTACAGATGAATTGTCTGCGATTGAATGGCTTGAAAAATTGACTCTCAATCCTAATTAACGTGGTGCTGCCATATATACTTTAAATTTAAAGCCTAAAATTTTTAAAGATATCACAATGCTTGCTAAATTATTTATTGCCCAAATACTGGTAAGAAATCACAACATTGATTCCGGTTCAAAAATCTTCTACTTTGGGAACTGATTTTTTAAGCATATAATTCTAAATCAAGCTCCCCCATTTTCTTCCTGTGTTAGTCCATTTGCAGAGACGTCCTTTTCAGCCGTACGCGGCAATCTCCTGGGTTGAGTACAGGTATAATCCCTACATTGAAGGATATATCCCTACGTAAATGAAGCACACCCCCTATTGACATATCACATTGTGGTATAATATTTATCAAAATATACTATAATTATACTAAGTAAGGATTTATATCCTGTAAGTATTTTTTAATTAAAGCGTATTACTAATATTAACAAAGCTCCGTTGCTTGTATTTTTTTCAACCACAAGGAGGGATAAAATGAGAAAATATGAAATTTACCCTACCTATAGCGATTTTTTTGAATACCATGGTAGCAATGAAATCCTACGAATCCGAAAACAATACGGAACGATTATTAGGAAAGATTGGATTGTTTTTAATTCTCCAGATGAAGCCATGGATCACTTCAATAATAAATGTGGTGAATACATTGGTTACTATCATTAGTTAAAAGCAAAAATGAAATGTTATTGTATATCATTTAGGGTATTACATTTTTTTGCACAACCGTGGTGCTTTACCTGTATTTAACGTTTGAAATGCCAGACCTATTTGAGGACTAAAAAAATGGAAACAAACTCCTTAAGAGAAATTAGAGAGTCTTTTTTGATCAGCAAGGCTGAACTTGCTAAGATGGCAAATTTATCAGTAGAAACGCTAACACGGATAGAGCATGGCAAACCATGCAGATTGGAAACTAAAAGAAAAATCCTTATAGCGTTAGGTTTAAAATTATCAGATAGAGACAAAGTCTTTCATTAAATTAAAAAGTATTGCCAATTTATCAAAATTAGGCGACATGTTTAAACTTCCGGTACAACTAAATGACCAGTTTTAACACATAGCCTGAACCTAAATTTCCGATAAAAATGGATAAAACTAAAAAAGATATCAATTTAAAAAGAATGGACCAGTCACTAAAAATACTAATAATTGATGACGAGAAGCATATTCTGGCTAATCTTTGCAATTTTCTAAATTATAAAAATTACGATGTCACTTCAGCTTCTGATGGTTTGGAAGGACTGAAATTATTTGAAAACGATCAACAAGGATTTGACCTGATCATAACAGATGTCGTTATGCCAAAAATAAGTGGAATAAGCCTTATTTCAATAATTAAGGAAAAATTCCCTGACACACCTATTATAGCAATAACTGGATGGGGTGAATATCCCGAAGCGTTTGCTACAAAATCCCAAGCGGACAGGGTATTGTCAAAACCATTTGAACTTTCTGAACTTGACAAAGCAATCCATCAACTAATTTCTTCCAAAAAGCACAACGTTCAGGATTAAAAAATCATGGCGACACCATTAATTGGAACAAGCGAAAGCATCAATAATTTGATATCTGCATATCAAATGTTGTTGTGAATGGTTCAGGTTATGGCAAAAAAACACAACATTTCATTTCGGCAATAAATTTTCAATATTGAAATTTATTCCTTCGCGATTATTATTTTATATGTAATGATATTGTTTTAATTTCATAAATTCCAAGATAGACATTTCGTCAGGAGACAAAAAGATGGGAATAATTAATAAATATAGATTTCTAAGTGTTTTTTTAATTGTTTTTATTCTCTCCAGTTGTGCTGCATCACAGCAGAATTACGGCAAGCTCAGAATGTTAACCAAAGGCCAGAACGAAGTGACCATTCAAGGACTAATAGACAAATGGGATGACTATAACATTTATTATTCAGACATATATGAAGGATACAACGTTCGAGCAGCCCTGGGGATCATGTTCGATCCGAAAAATAATGAAACAACACTGGTGGGTGATCG
>JBFESJ010000284.1:0-3977 GCA_041548585.1 Desulfobacterales bacterium
ATTTATCATAACTCTCCCATGGCACTTCATAAAACACCCATCTATAACAACAACTTTTTCAGCCTTTTTTGCCCAATCTGTCATAGCAGATGTCGGTGCCGTAAACATTTCTCCATGGCATCCACGCATAAATGGCTCCTGTTTTCCAACCAAATGAGCCGCCATCCTGGCAATTTCACCACGAAAGCAACCTCCCTCACAAGAAATTACTGGGATTTTATTTTCAGCAATCATCTTTGCTCCAACAACTTCTCCAAGAGGACAAACAGCTTTCATCCCTTGTACTTCAAGATTAAAATTTAATCCCGATCTACCCATAATAAATCTCCTTTCCTTTAGATTGACTGATTTTCATATTAACAACTTTGCTAATATAGTTCCCGGCGCCTCTTAAGCGCTATGTTAGACATCGAAACGATATTTATGACTCCTGCCCAGAGGAACTTGCGATGCCAGTATTTTGAGTAATGCGCGATGACATCTTATACAGAATCTTTTTAATTTTTTTGAACGTCATGATAGAAACGATAAACGGACAAAATGAAAATTTGTTTACACCTTCTGTTCCTGACGCAAAGGGCAATCCCTCTTCTTTCCACAGGAGTGTTCCACCGACAATATTATAAACCTTTCGGAATCCCAACTGCTGCATCAATTTCTTGGCAATTTTGCTTCGTCCTCCCACCTTGCAGTAGATTACATACGTCTTCCTTTTATCCATTACATCCAGCCGGGTCTTGAAAAACCTCGAAAAGAGATTCACATTGATGGCCCCTTCCAGATGCAGATCCTCGTATTCCCGGGGCGTGCTGACGTCTATGAGAACCAGAGCATCACCTTTTTTGTTTTTTGATATTAGTTCCCATGCTTCGACGGGAAAGATATCCTCAAACAAATTAACCTCTGCGTTTTTAACTGAAGCGTACATGTTTTTCCCTCCTTTTTTACCCTATAGACGGTGGAAGAGGTATAAAGGATACACCTTTAGTCAGATATGCATAATTTTATAGATGTGGATATTTGATCGTTGGTAAGTATATTCTGTTTGTTGCAGTATAAAATGAAGTTCTTATAAGGATGTAGATAAAAAATGGATTCGAGTTAGTGAGATTATAAATATTATTGATTGAGGGGATGAGGGTATGGATCGATCTTTAATACCTTGGATATCCCACGATCTGAAACAGTTCTGTTTCGTGTGATCTTCATTACGATCTTCAATTTGCTCCTTTTTCAGATATGTCTTTGGAACTCAAGATATTTTCGCATGGTCGAATTTCTGTTCTATTGAGAATATCACTAATCTCCATCTCCTATATTAAAACCCAACTATTATTATACTTCCCAAATATTTTGAGAAACGCGTGTTTTAAAGACGTAAAAAATTCGTAACACATCTTTTCTTTTTAGATCAAGATTTAATTAAATTTCAATAGGTTATCTTTAGTGCCACTAAAGTGCTACATTGTATTATGGTTGCAAGAAGTAACACATCAGAATCATACAGAAAGTTACGGATGGCCCCCGGGCTTTTCACTGCTTTTTGCGGTAAAAATAAAAAAAACAATCACGAAAACTCGAAAGGACCCCAGTACGATCTTTCAGACTTACAGGGCCGGCCAAAGCATAAAGTAAATACTGTTCTTTTTCGTGGTTTTTAAATTTCGTGCTTTCGTGATAAAAATTCTTTTTTTAACTTCCCGATTCTGGCGCAGGGTTTACCAGGGCTAAGAATAACGAGCGAAATCAAAGTAAGAATGTCATTATTATCATATTGAATTTTTTGGATTTTTCAAGATTTTGAATGTTGGAGTGCACAATTTTCTGTGCAAGGACGCACAGTTTTTTGTGCAAATTCAGGGGATTTTTTGGAAGTGTTGGTTCTGTTCGAGGAACCAAATCAAATTGTTCACGATTTTCTGTACAAAAAACTTGTTAAAGCTCCTTGGTCAATTCCAACACAGTGGCAAATTGTACCTTGGCCGCCTGATGAAAGCGATACCAGTGGGTTTCCTCGAACCCCTCGTGCATCACGATCTGATCTCCCTTTCGATCCAGGGCCGCATCGATCCATTCGTTTTTATCATACTTGGGTAAGGCCCCAAGACCGCTTTCCATCAAAAGATCCTCGATTTTATTCTTTCGGTCATCATACCCGGCAGCATTGATAATTTTTCTAAAATCTTTCCGGATGTCCGTCCAATATGGGCCGATACCCGATTTGCGCCGCATGGCCTTGTAAATCTCACCCGTTGCCGTGAATGCCCGATGGGTATTCTTAATTTTTTTCTCCAGGCGATGATCCGACCATTCCTCGGAAATTACATCCGGAGAATGACCGGCCTCGGCATGCCCGATGTTCGGCACAATGGATTTAAACACGTTATACCAGGGATACACCGAGTTCCACCCTTCCTGAAGACCGGTAAAATTTTGGTGAGACCACGTATCCGCATAGGTGTGAAGTGCGATGCCCAAAAGATATGGGTTGTCGCTCTTGAGTGCCTTTTCCAGAACCGCTACGGCATTGGGAGAGCCGGGTGTGGTGCTGAGGGGATTTCTCTTTCCATCGATCACCACGGAATTGTCACCCGGAAGAAAATGGAACGGCACGTACACATATTTCTGAACATAAGGGTCCAGGGATTTGGGAGAAAGCGACTGGGTCATGATGGGGTAATAATGGCCGCCATTGGCAGGAATTTTTTCCGGAAAAAGCGCCGGTCGATCATCGATGGAAAACTGTCCTTCATTGTTGTCGTCCACAAACTGGGATGAAAAGGCGATGATATCTGATTTTTCAAAATCAGTGATCTTGGAAACAGCATAAATCAGGTAAAAGTGAAAATCTTTTTCCATGACGGTTTTCTCCTTTTTATTTTTGGTTCTTCTCCCGCTTCGTTGAAGGATTAGAGGTTTTACACTACATTTCATCATATTTTCATAACAACGGTGTCTTCCTCGAGCCATCTGATCGCTTCCTTCATGGATCGAAATACTATAATCTTGTAGGGAAGCACCTCTCCGGCCAAATCTTTTACGATTTGAATAACCCGTGACAAACCATAATTATCCACCACCCGGGAAAGCACCCGGTGAAGGCTGTCGTGAACCTTTTCATGGCAATAAAAACTGTTGACGACTTTGCTGGTTTTCCACGCCAGTTTGTGTGGATACGGCAGGTCGATCCGAACCTGATGTTGACCGACTTCTCCATAAAATCCCTCAAAACGAGTTTCTGCCGACTGTTGCGGCCATCCGTTTGGGTTCACATCCGGCAGATCTTCCGGCCGCCATACCTCAGGTGCTTTGTCTTCATGAACAACCTGAATCAACCCCTCAAAAGCAAATTCCGTTTGGGGTCCCCAGTAGCCGTCTACGGGTCCGGTTTCGATGCCTTTTTCTGTGGCGACCATTTGGATGAACGCCACCGCTTTTCGGGTTTTCGGCCACTTTTTAGGGATATCCTTTATCTTGTTCAACGCATTAACTGTCTCCGGACCCAAAATGCCGTCCTCCGGGCCGGCATTTAAACCCTTGGCATTCAATTGCGCCTGAACGAACACAACCACTTTTTTTCTCATAATAACGCCTTCCAGTGTGAATTTTTATTTAAAGCGAAAGTGTGGTGCCACAGCCCTCAAGACTGTGGCAAAAATTCCGAAATACCCCGTAGCTTGTTGAAGTGAAGCGTAAATCCCGCTTTCGGGACTACGGGGATAGGAATTTTAGCCTTTCGCCAAATATAGGCGGATAAACCTTTCGCTTACTTGTCCGCCTATGCTGTGTGGCGAGTTAGATCCCGAAGGTAAACCTTCGGGAGTTTTATAAAATCGTTACGCGATGTTATTATGCAACAGGTGTACCAAAAGTCATCCTATTGATATTACAGGATATTAATTTTTAGGGGATTCGGGAGTGCACATTTTTCTGTGCATTAATGCACAGAAAAATGTGCAAAAAAGTTGGCATTCATC
>JBFESJ010000285.1:0-3956 GCA_041548585.1 Desulfobacterales bacterium
ACAGCTGAAAGCGGATTTTGCGCGCGATATTACGTTAATGAAGTTTACCGGGATGAATCCGGTTGTTGTTCACGGCGGCGGGCCGCAGATTAACAAGGTCCTCGACCAGATGGGTATTCAGCACAAATTTGTCAAAGGAATGCGCTTGACAGATGAAGCGACAATGGATGTTGTCGAGATGGTCCTTGGCGGAAAGGTCAACAAAGATATTGTGGCTCAGATCAATCAACAGGGTGGCAAGGCCGTGGGCTTGAGCGGAAAGGACGGGGAACTCATACGTGCCAAAAAACTCCACATCGTTTATCAGGAGGATGAAAATAAGCCGCCGGAGATCATTGACCCCGGACTGGTCGGTGAGGTTACACAGATCAATCCGGGTATCATCAATTCGTTGAGCCGGCAGGGCTTTGTTCCTATTATTGCTCCTGTGGGTGCAGGTGATTCAGGAGAAACATACAACATAAACGCCGACCTTGTTGCGAGTAGTGTGGCCGCAGCCCTTTCGGCAAAACGTCTTATCTTTCTTACAGACGTCGATGGTGTCCTCGATTCTTCCGGAGAATTAATATCTTCTATTGATGTGGAAAAAATTGACCGGATGATGAAAGAAAAGACCATTTCCGGAGGAATGATTCCCAAGATCGAGTATGCTCTGGAAGCGTTGAAAAACGGTGTTGAAAAAGCGCATATTATCAATGGGAGGAAGCGTCATGCCCTGTTGCTGGAGCTTTTTACTGACAAAGGAATCGGAACGGAGGTAACCCTGTAAATTTGGTTAAAGGTCTTAAAATGAGCGTACATACAATGAATAAAGCAGACACGGTTATCGCAAAAACTTACAAAAGATTTCCCATTGTCATCACAAAAGGCAAAGGGTGTAATCTCTGGGATAAAGAGGGCAAAAAATATACGGACTTTGTCTCCGGTATCGCTGTTTGCAATCTGGGCCATTCCCATTCGAAGGTTTCAAAGGCACTGTCAAAACAGGCAGATCTTCTTTTACATGTATCAAATCTCTATTATACGGAGCCTCAGATAGAGCTGGCATCTCTGCTAACGGAAAACAGTTTTGCAGACCGCGTTTTTTTCTGCAACAGCGGGGCGGAAGCGAACGAGGCGGCCATTAAGCTGGCCCGGAAATATTACCAAGACAAAGGTGAAAACGACCGCTACAGAATCATCTCTATGGAGAAGTCTTTTCATGGCCGGACAATGGCCACCCTTTCGGCCACAGGTCAGGATAAAATCAAAAAGGGATTCGATCCGGTACTTGAAGGTTTTGATTATATACCGTTTAACGACATTGATGCACTTCATAAAAAAATCGGCCCGTCTACGTGTGCTGTTTTGTTGGAGCCGATCCAGGGAGAAGGCGGAGTTCGTTGTCCTGACCCGGAATACCTCAAGGCGGTGAGGCGCCGATGTAACGAAACGGGTGTGCTTTTGATTTTTGATGAAATCCAGACCGGAATGGGGCGGACAGGTAAGCTTTTTGCCTATGAACATTTTGGAATTGAACCGGATATCATGACCCTTGCAAAAGCCCTGGCCAATGGATTGCCTATCGGAGCCATGCTGGCCAGAGAAGACGTCGCGGAAGCATTTGGGCCGGGATCTCATGCGTCAACGTTCGGCGGAACGCCAATTGTCACTGCTGCCTCAGTCCAGGTAATTAAGGTGATGTTAGAAGAAAATCTCATCCCCCGTTGTGCGGAAATGAGCGCATATTTTAAACAACGGCTGTCATGGCTGAAAAGCAGACATGAATCGATTGTGGATGTTCGCGGTATGGGTTTGCTCTTGGGAATGAAGCTGAAGGTAGAAGGGGACACCATTGTTAACTCATGCACGGAGAAAGGGTTTTTGATTAATTGCATCCAGGGGAATATCTTGCGGTTTATTCCGCCGCTCATCATCGAAAAAGAAGAGATTGATGCTCTTGTAGCATGCCTGGATGAGATATTAAATTGAAAATTTAATCCTACATGAAGCTGCTTTGCTCCCGATTTGTTTCAAAGGACCAATCTATTACAAAATAATAGAAGAATTCTTTTAATCATCAATCGAAAATCATCAATCAATAGGCGGGGTTACCGTGAAAAAAGACATTTTGACACTTCAGGATCTTTCCAAAGAAGATTTCGACGTATTCTTTGACCGTGCGGCCGAGCTCAAGGAAAGGGCTAAAACCGGGGTCTTCGACAGATCCCTTGCGGGCAAGAGCCTGGGCCTTATTTTCGAAAAGCCGTCGACCCGAACACGTGTTTCCTTTGAAGCGGCAATGGCGCAACTGGGTGGAACCCCGATTTTTATTAGTGCAAAGGATACCCAGATTGCTCGCAACGAGCCTGTTCGAGATACTGCCAGGGTACTTTCAAGATATTTGAACGGTTTGGCGATTCGAACCTATTCCCAGGATCTTTTAGACGAGTTTGCCGAATTTGCCACAATACCGGTCATTAATGCGCTTACGGATCTTTTTCATCCATGCCAGGTTTTGAGTGATATCATGACGATCATCGAACATAAAGGCAGTTACAAAGATACTAGAATTGCCTGGATCGGAGACGGGAATAACGTCTCGCATTCCTGGATCAATGCCGCTGCTGTTCTGGGTTTGGATCTTATTTTAGCCTGCCCCGAAGGATATTCACCTGACCGGGCTATAATGGAAAGGGCCGTTGAGCGAAACGTTGGAAAAATTGTTTTAACCACTGACCCTGTTGAAGCCGTAAAGAATGTCGATGTAATTTATACCGATGTTTGGGCCAGTATGGGGCAGGAGAGTGAACTGGATAAAAGAAAACGGGTTTTTGAACCGTTTCAGGTCAATAACACGCTTTTAACACATGCAGCCGACAATGTTATTGTGATGCACTGCCTTCCGGCACACAGGGGTGAAGAGATTAGTGACGCCGTCTTGGAAGGGCCGAACTCCGTTGTCTGGGACCAGTCGGAGAACAAGCTTCATATGCACAAGGCGATACTTGATGTTTTATTAAACCTTAACTGAGCGTTTCAAATATTTAGGATTCGTATAAGAGGAGATTCGTAGTGTCTGATTCTGTGAATAAAGTCGTTTTAGCATATTCAGGAGGTCTTGATACATCTGTAATCCTGAAGTGGCTTATCGAAACCTATGGATGTGATGTTATCGCATTTTCAGCAAACATCGGTCAGGGTGATGAAGTCGATCAAATAAAAGAGAATGCCATAAACACCGGGGCAAGCAAGGTTTATATCGATGATTTGCAGGAAACTTTCGTAAAAGATTATGTTTTTCCGGCGTTTCGTGCCAATGCGATCTATGAAGGACAGTACCTCCTGGGCACATCTCTTGCCAGGCCCCTGATTGCAAAACGACAGATGGAGATCGCAAAAATTGAGGGGGCAGATGCGGTAAGTCATGGTGCAACCGGCAAGGGGAACGACCAGGTAAGGTTTGAACTCAGCTATTTGGCCATAGATCCGAATATAAAGATCATTGCGCCATGGCGTGAATGGAAACTCAATTCTCGAAGTGCGCTCATGGACTTTGCCAAGCAGCATGGTATCAAGGTGCCGACTACGCATGCAAAGCCATACAGTACCGATAGAAATCTTCTTCACATCAGTTTTGAAGGGGGCCAGCTCGAAGATCCCTGGCAGCAACCGCCTGTGGATATGTTCACCATGACCGTGTCTCCCCAGGATGCCCCGGATGAACCTGAGATTATCGAAATAACGTTTGAGCAGGGTAATCCTGTGGCGATAAATGATAAAAACATGTCCCCGGCGAATGTTCTCAAAGCGCTCAACAGGCTGGCAGGGCGTCACGGCATCGGCCGGGCTGATATTGTCGAAAATCGTTTCGTGGGCATGAAATCTCGCGGCGTCTATGAAACCCCGGGCGGCACCGTGCTGAGAACAGCCCATATGGCCATGGAATCGATTACCATGGACAGAGAAGTCATGCA
>JBFESJ010000286.1:0-3935 GCA_041548585.1 Desulfobacterales bacterium
AATTGATCGTAAAAAAACCCGAAAAATATTTTATTCGTTTATTTCATTTTGTATTATAGTGGATTCAAATGAATTTTCATAGCTCTTTTATAACTTAAATGCATCGATGCCACGAAAGGCCGGTCTTGACTTGGATGTTTTCGCTATTATCTTATAATGCAATTCAGCCTGTATCATAAACGCAGGGAAATTCTATCCGAAATATCCCTCTTTACAAGACTGCAAACCATTTTTTTTACATAAATAATCACATCTTTCAGGGGAAAAAATGGGTATCTTAAATGTATTGATTCAAACCGTCGGGGGGCTGGGTCTGTTTGTCTTCGGGATGAAAATGATGACCGAAGGTCTTCAAATGTCCGCCGGAAAACGAATTAAAAAAATTTTGGGGGCGGTGTCGTCGAACCGGATTGTCGGCTGTCTCACCGGAGCGGGGGTTACCGCCATGGTTCAATCGTCCTCGGCAACGACTGTCATGCTCATCGGATTCGTGAGTGCCGGATTGATGACATTACAGCAGGCGGTTGGGGTTATTCTGGGCGCAAATATCGGAACGACGGTGACCGCCCAGTTAATCGCCTTTAAACTGACAGAAGCGGCGTTGCCGGCCATTGCCATCGGCGTATCTTTGAAATTCTTCACCCGAAAAAAAAATATCGTTATATCGGTGAAGTCATTTTGGGTTTCGGCCTCCTTTTTTTCGGAATGACGGTGATGAAACACGGGCTGGCTCCGATTAAAAATGATCCCACCTTCATTTAGTTCTTTACCAAATTTGATCCCGGAAGTACTGTCGGACTTATACTTTGCGTATTGATCGGCGCTGGTCTTACCATTCTGGTTCAATCCTCATCCGCCACAATCGGCTTGACCATGACCTTGGCCACTCAGGGACTGTTGACGTTTCCGGTGGCGATGGCCCTGGTTCTGGGTGAAAATATCGGAACCACCATCACTGCTGAACTGGCAACCATAGGGTCATCGAATATCAACGCCCACAGAGCCGCAAGAGCCCACACGATGTTCAATGTCATCGGGGTTACCTTTATGCTAATTGCCTTTCCGTATTTTATCGATTTGGTCAAATTTGTCACAACGTTTCTGGGTTCAGGGCCCATCACTCAAGTCGTCGAAGGCGATGTGGTCAATATCGCCCGTTATATCGCCAATGGACACACCCTGTTCAATGTCATCAACGCAACGTTCTTTCTGATTTTTCTTCCGCTGTTGATAAAGGTGGCGATTTTGCTGTCTCCCAAAGAAGAAGCGCCGGAAGATTTTTTCCGGCTACCAGATTTCGGCACCCAGCTCGATGATACGCCGATTGCCGCTCTGGCCAAGACCCGGAGTGAAATCAAAAGGATGTCTGAAACCGCTTCGAGAACGCTCAAAGATACAATACTTCGGATCGAAGACAGGGATTATAAACTTTTAAGCAAATGGAAACGTATTGAAAACTACCTGGATGATATGCAACTGGAAATCACTTCATATTTAACCCGGATGTATGAAAGTGACATCAGCGAATCTGAGGCCAAAGAAATCTCAAGCTTGATGAGAATGACGAACAATATCGAAAGAATTGGTGATTCCGTGGAAAACATCGCTCAACTTGTTGAAAGTATCATTGAAAATAATTTGTCATTCACGAGCAAAGCCATTGCCGACCTGAAAACCATCTCGGAACAGACCATAGTCTTTCTTGATCTTGTCACACAGGGAATTCATCGCCCGGTTGAAAATTTTATGAAACAGACCGATGAAATGGAAAACAGCATCGATTTTATGCGAGAGGAGATGCGTCAAGGCACATTTCAAGACTGCGCACCGGTGACTGTGGTATTGATCCGGGCCTGGTGTTCATCGACCTATTGTCGAATTTTGAGAAGATCGGAGACTACGGTTTTAATATCGCTCAGGCGGCGGTGGGGATGAAATAATACCTATTTCCCATCCAGCCAACATACTGGTTGTGGGACCGGACGGCTACCGTTTTATCGATTATCTGAAAGTCTGTGTTCAACTGACACTAATCGTGCTACTGGTGTAGATGGTGATTATACCTGTTTTCTGGCCGTCAGCGCCCTGAACTTGCCTGATAAAAAAGGGCAAATCCTGTGGAATGAATTTGCCCGGTAGAAGACGATGAAAAAAACTTCGGAAAATTTTCTATTGAAGATTTTTCCCCGGCTTAAAAGTAACAGTATTTTTGCCCTTAATTTTTATTTTTTCACCTGTCTGTGGATTGCGTCCCATTCTTGTTTTTCGATAGACCTTTTTGAATGTTCCAAAACCGACTAAAGTTACTCTGCTGTTTTTTTTCTTCAGGCCTATGTTAACGCCGTCAAGAAATGATTCCAGTGCTTTTTTAGCTGCAACCTTTGAAATACCGGCATCTTTAGCCATCTTTTCGACCAATTCAGCTTTTGTCATTTGTTCCCTCCCTTTGTTTGTTATTGTTCATGCCTAATAACCCTTGTTTGTTTTGAAGATGCAGCAACAAAAACAGAAAGTCAATACTTAAAACGCTTTTATAGCAGTATTTATAGTAAAAACTTAACAAATGCTCCAATTTACCGGTAATAGAGGGATACACTGCTTAAGAATGTTTATTTTTTTTCATGAATCTTGCACGAGTCGAAGGCTTTCATAATCAAGGTGCGCAAAGCGTAATCTCGCTTGTCGTAGATACCGCTTGGGATGCGGGGGCAAACTTCATGCATTATATTTTATGACTTTGAGTGGGAACAAAAAAATAGAAGCAAACTCTTTACCAATTCAGCCATGAAGGTATAGTCCAGTTTTTCCATAGTGTCCGAAATCCTGTGATAATGGGGGTTCCGGTAAAAGGCCGTATCGGTCACCATGACAGCCTTGTAACCTCTGTGCCAGAATGAAGAATGATCGCTGAGTCGAACAGAAGGAAGCATGAATCCTCCCGCTGGAACAGTAAGTTTGACCACAGGAAGATCCGGATTCCTTCCAAACGCTTCAAATAAATCATTTGTAAATTTTCTGGATTTAAAATTGCCAACAATGCCGATAAAGTCTCCCTGTTTGGGGTAGTCGAAAAACATCAGTGGAAACGGATAATCCTGGCATCCCTCATCATGACAGGTATAACCGACCATCTCCAGGCAGATCATGCCGTCGATCGGTTCCTTTGATTTCCAGGCATTGTGGGCGTAAACACTGCTCCCCATGTGCCGGGTACCGAACGTCGGCGGTTCTTCGAGAGGGAAAGAGACAAACTTTACTGCCAAATTCAGCTCGCGGTGATCTTTCAGCATCATCAAATGACGAGCTGTCTCCAATTGAACTGCAACGGCACTGGCGTTGTCGTCGGCACCCACGGTTCCGGCCACTGAATCGTAATGGGCACCAACAAGATAATATTTTGTGGGGTTTTCGCAAAAAGAAATTTGAGCCACGACATTTGAAACCGTGAAATTCCTATAGGGATAAGGCTCACAGTGAACCGGAACACCTATATCCTGGTAGAATTTCTCGATGTAGGCTCTGGTCTTTTCAAGATTGCCGGGCAATAAAACACTCCGTTCACCGATGGTGATTGTCAGCATTTTTACATGATCCTGCAATCGTTGTTTGGTTGTTTGAATATCGATCATAAATATCTCGGCTCTTACGGTGTCGATGGCATATATGGAAAAAACCATCAGGTAGATGCAAAAAAAGAGAAAATGTAAATTCATCAAACCAATGTGGTTTTTCTCCCGATTAGTTGGGAGAAAGCGTTCCAGGATTCGAGTGTTTGTTATCTTATAAATCTCCAAATATTGTTAATAGAACTTTTGGCAACCCTTTAATTCTTTATAATTTTTCAGCAATTCACTTGATCCCTTGATCCTTCGAATTTTTTTAGGATCAACCACTCTTTTGGAGATGATCCATTAATGTTAATTGAAATCCAATGA
>JBFESJ010000287.1:0-3911 GCA_041548585.1 Desulfobacterales bacterium
GACATTGAGCCCAAAGGGTTTGATCTGATCGTCATGGACGGATTCCTCACCAAAAAAAATGTTCAACAGGTAAGAGATGTTTTGAACTCGTCCCAAATAAAAGAGAAAATGGTCCATCACAATTATGAAGTGGCCAGGCGGCACTATTCCTATGCGCCCCTGCGCCGCTGGTTAAGCGCCATCTTGATAAATTTCTTCGGAATGGATGTATAATACACTCAAGTGCCACACCCTTAATTTTCAGCAACGTCAATACAGCAGAACAGGCCGGGTTTTTTAAGATAAAAGTATACGGATGCAATCGGTAAATAGAAAAAAGATGCGGAAACAGAAAAATTCTCGGGGATGTTTTTTATGCGGGCTTGAGAACGAATTTTCGTTGAAAATGAAATGGTATGAAGATCACCAGGCCCGGCAGATACGGTCGACTGTGACGGTTCCGGATCATTTCAACGGCTATCCCGGGGTGGTCCACGGCGGTATTGTTTCGGCAATACTGGATGAAACATCCGGGCGTTCGGTGATGCTGAACTCCGGTGAAGATGCGTTAATGGTTGCGCTGAAACTGGAAGTGACCTTCCGTCGACCGACACCGACCAATACGCCGCTGACGGTTATCGGCTGGGTGATCAAACAGACCGCGAGCCGGGCTCAGGTTGCCGGAGAGATACGCCTTCCCGACGGAACCCTTACCGCCGAATGCAAAGCCATCGTCGTTCGACCACCTAAGGACATACTAGACAAATGGGAAAATGAAAAACCCTATTGGAAAGTATATGATGATTGAAAATTTCTCCTTTGGAAATATAGTGGTCAATGGAATCACCTATACAGATGACATTAAAATTATTCGAGGGAGCGTAATTCCCACTTGGTGGAGAAAAAGTGGTCACCAGGTGAACATTGATGACATTCAGGATATTATCGAGGCCAAACCCAATATTCTGGTGCTGGGCAAAGGCAAGCCCGGCATGATGAGATCAACTCGATCGTTATGTGAATTTCTCAAGCAAAACGATATTGAGTTAATCGAAGAGAAGACATCAAAAGCAATAAAAACGTTCAACCGGCTCTTTAAACAAGGTAAAAATGTTTGCGCCGGGTTTCATTTAACGTGTTAAGGAGGCTTTAAATGCAAATTCTGGTTCTTTATTTTTCAAAAGGCGGCAACACCAAAAAACTGGCTGAAGCCATTGTAAAAGGCGTTGAAAGTGTCGACGGTGTTGAGGGTGTATTGAAACATACCGATGACGTCACCAAAGAGGATTTTGTGTCCTCGGACGGCATCATTGCCGGATCTCCAGTCTATTTCGGCGTCATGGCCGCCCAGCTAAAAAAAATCTTCGACGAATTTGTGGGGGTTCGTAAAAAGATGGAAGGCAAGGTCGGCGCCGCCTTTGCAACTTCAGCAGATCCTTCGGGCGGTAAGGAAACCACCATGATGTCCATTATTCAGGTCATGTTGATTTACGGCATGGTGATTGTGGGAGATCCCATGGCGGCCACCGGGCACTTCGGTACGGCCTGTGTCGGTGCCCCGGACAGCGGCAGTCTGGAAAACGGCATGAAACTGGGGCAGAGAGTGGCGGAACTGGCCAAAAAACTGGGTGATTAAAAAAGTAGCTTATATATTAAACTAAAGTTTCGAACCCGAATATGGCCAATATGATTTTACCTTATAAAATTTTTCCGGCCCGTTACGCTATCTTGGTGTTGCTTGGAATTACGGATGAGAAACTTCGGTATCAAAATAATGGGAAAATAAAATGAAAGGAATTTTTTTGAGATGGTTGATCCTGACATTTTCAATCATCGCTACGTCGTACTTGATCGATGGAATACAGGTCAGCGGTTTTGTATCCGCATTCTTTGCTGCCGCTATTTTGGGAATACTGAATGCTTTTTTTCGACCCATACTGTTAATATTGACACTCCCGGTGAATATACTGAGTCTGGGACTTTTTACTTTTGTCATCAATGCCATCGTCCTCAAGATGGTTTCCGGGGTGATATCCGGATTTGAAGTTTACGGATTCTGGTCGGCTGTGTTTGGATCACTTTTGATCAGTCTGGTCAGCTCGCTTCTTACCTCTTTTATCGGTGGGCGGGGAACGGTTCAGTATATTGATTTAAAAAATGTCGGCGGCAACCGATGGGAAAAGTAAATGCGGCTGTCTTCATAAATTACACCATGAAATTTTTATCCTCACAATAAAGCAACAAGAACCGACCCCATAGACGTTAAGGGAAAACCATCTGTACTCGGAGCTGTTATCGCTAATTAAGCATTTGCGGCGAAACCATATGGACTCCTTGTTTTGCAGTTGCCCTTTTAATTTTCGGACAAAACATATCTTGCGATTTCCTCTACGTGACAATGATCTGTTCCGCAACATCCCCCAAGCACATTCAAATTTTGATTTTTATGATTTTTAGATATATGTAATCAGCAAAAATAATAAAGGAGCGCGTTTCTAATGAACATCATGTATTTTGAAGATATCGAAGTCGGTCAAAATAGGGTTAAATCCGTAACATACCAGCTTAAGAAAGAAGATATCATCGAATTCGCCCGCCAATGGGATCCAAGGTCTTTTCATCTTGACGAAGCAGCGGCAGTGTCATCCGTTTTCGGAGGACTCGTTGCCTGTTCGGCACATATTTTTTCCATTCTTTCGTGGTTTGCCACACATGGTAAGAGACGCACCGCGTCGATGGCGGCACTTGGCTTTGATGAGCTTCGTATGCATCATCCTGTTCGACCAGACGACACGCTCTCTTGCACGTTTACATACCTTGAAAAGCACGAGTCTCGGTCCAAGCAAGATCGCGGAATTGTTCGAACTTTGGCATCACTATCCAATCAGCAAAGTATAGAGGTGTTTTCTGCCGTCATCACAACCATGGTCGCAAAACGTCCTCAATAGAAGGAAATCTCAACGAAAACGGAATGAAAAAGCGGAGAAAAAATTGAGCCAGACATCTTTCCCGGAATTTTTTGAGCAGTCCCCGATCATTCTTGGAGAGGGGGCCGTCATCGAGCGACTGCGCCGTAACACCGATTTTGAACTCGATCCTTTTATCGTTAATTCAGCATTTATTTATGACGAAGCGAAACGTTCGGCGCTCGAAACCATCTATCGGCAGTACCTGGACATCGGCTTCCAGTATGATTTGCCGCTCCTGCTTTCCACCCCTACCTGGCGGGCCAATCGGAAACGAATCGCAGCAGCCGGTTATGAAGGAAGGGATGTGAACGGCGACAATTTCCGATTTCTTGATGCATTGCGGACCAGCTATGGTGTGTATGCACAGAAAGTTGTCATCTGCGGCTTACTGAGCTGCCACGGAGATGCCTATAATCCGGAGGAAGCACTCGAGACCGATGTTGCGTTTGAGTTCCATACTTGGCAGGCCATGAAGCTGTCGGAAGCCGGCGTGGATTTCCTCCTTGCCGCCACGCTTCCGTCCTATAGCGAGGCTACCGGACTGGCTTCGGCCCTGGCCGGCACCGGCAAGCCGTACATCATCAGTTTCGTTATTCGTCCTGGAGGCACACTTCTTGACGGTACACCTCTGAAAGACGCTATCGCCGCCATCGATAACGCGGTCATCCCAAGGCCACTGGCTTATCTGGTCAATTGCACTCATGCTTCCATCTTCAAATCCGCCATTTCGCATGAAATCAATTCATCCTTACTCGTCAGGGAGCGGGTTGTTGGCCTGCTGGCCAATACAGCGTCCCTCAACCCTGAAGAGTTGGACAACAGCGACGGGTTGGTGGAAGAAGATCCGGAAATTTTCGGCCCATCCGTCGCCGGCCTGCATGGGGAATTCGGCATGAAGATTCTGGGGGGCTGCTGCGGAACCGACCACCGGCATATCCGTCATCTCGCGACGCAGCTTACCTC
>JBFESJ010000288.1:0-3890 GCA_041548585.1 Desulfobacterales bacterium
CCCCAAAGCCAACATTTGTGTGTTTTCAGGCAATACAATTCCCTTTACGTTTTCAATCCCGCGTTCTTTAGAAATGGATAGGCATCGCTTGAGCAGTTCCGCACCGATGCCCTTTCCATGCCAGGGATCCCCGACAACAACAGAAAATTCCGCGTTCTTTCGATTGTAAATATCTGTTATCACACGAGCAACTCCTAACATCTTTTCATTGGGTTCGGTTCCCAAAAGTGCTACCAGTGCAATTTCCCTGTCATAGTCAATCTGAGTAAATCGGGCGAGCATACCAGGGGAGAGCATTTTTAACGGACCAAAAAACCGAAAATGAACGCTCTGTCGTGAAAGAGATCCAAAAAGTTCAACCAGAAGCGAGGCATCCTCGGGCCGAATCGGCCGGATGAACAGTTCTCCAACACCTTCACGTACCGTTCGAGCTTCATATTGGTTGGGATAGGGGCTTATCACCAGGTGATGAGGAGCATAAGCCTTGGCCGGGCTCAATAGTATGCGTGGGTTCATCGCATAGGCATCGTTTGGGGTAACGACCATAGGATTGATATCGATTTCTTCGATTTCCGGAAAATCCGTTACAAGCTGAGACAGCCGGATTAAAATTTCTTCAAGCCATGTCAAGTCAACGGGCGGATAGTTTTCGAACCCTTTGATCAGAGTATAGATCTTTGTTTTTTTCATGAGTTCTCTGGCCAACAGGCGGTTTAACGGAGGTAACGCAACGGATCGGTCTTTTATAACTTCAGCCATTATTCCACCGATTCCAAAGAATATCACGGGTCCGAAATCCCGATCCCTTTTCGATCCCATCGCCAGTTCATATTGTTGGATATGTTGTTCTGTTTTTTGGTCAGAGATCATTGATTTCGATTCATGGACAGGAATTCCGTAGGCATTCAGCAACGCATTTGTTTGTGTTGCGGTAAGACATAAATTCTTATTCAGGAGTCCACTTTGGATTTGAATTTGAGCACTTTTAAAATCAAATTCAACCTTTCTGGCGAACTTGGGTGGGATCTCCTGGAGAATCTCAAGGTTTTTTGAATATTGGTAGAGATTCATAAATGCCCTTACCGCCCGTTCCGGTGCATCAAATGTTGGAATCCCTGCACGATTGAAGATATCCCGCCCCATTTCCATTTGTTTCCCACCCATCCAGGAAACGAATATCGGATAAGATTTTACTTTTATGAGACCGGCCAGGGATTCAGCAACCTCCGTCGGTCGGGTCATGGCCTGAGGGGCAAGGATGATTAAAAGCCCGTTCACTTCGGTATCTTTTAGACAGATGTTTACTGCTCTTTCATAGCGTTCAGGAGAAGCGTCACCCAGAATATCAACTGGGTTTGTACGGCTCCAGCCGGAAGGAAGACATTCATCTAATTTTTCAATGGTCTCGGGTTTTAAAAGTGCCGGATCGACACCATAGTCCCCAAGGGTGTCTACCGCCATAACCCCAGGGCTTCCGGCATTGGTGACGATGGCCAGCCCAGGTTTTGTCGGCCTTTGCCGCTTGGATAGAAGTTCTACACAGTCGAAAAGTTCTTCAAAGGTTTTGATCCGAACAATTCCTGCACGTTCAAAAGCCGCATCATATACCGCATCTTCTCCGCCGAGTCTGCCGGTATGAGAAGCAACCGCCAACGCCCCTGCCCTTGTACGGCCAGCTTTAAGCGCAATTATCGGCTTGATCCGAGATACCGAACGGGCTGCACTCATGAAATTTCGAATCCGTTGAAAGCTTTCAACAAATATGACAATACTGCCGACGTCATAATCTCCCCCGAGATAATCGATGATATCACCGAAATCTACATCCATCATGGAACCAAGACTCACAAAATAGCTGAAACCAACATGTTCTCTGAGGCAAAGGTCAAGCACGGATGTACAAATCGAACCGCTTTGGGAAACAAACGCCATTTTTCCGGGAAGCGGGGTATGGCTCGAAAAACTGAGATTGAGTTTAGAGCCGGAACAGACGATCCCGAGACAATTCGGTCCGATAATTCGAAGCCCTTTACGTTTCGCCTCATTGACGGCGGATGTCACAGCCCCTTGGCTTTTTATCCCGTCCTCTTTACCGCCGGCCGAAATCATGAGCAACCCCTTTACCTTTGTTTCAACACATTCTTCGATAACATGAGATGCTGAATTCACAGACCCAATATGGACAGCCAGATCAACCTGAGAATCGAGCTTTAAAAGGGAAGGATAAACAGGTTGTTCCCAAATTGTTTGATGACAATGATGTATCGGATAGACTTTTCCCGAATATCCGCCTTCAATCAGGTTTTGCACCAGGGTGGAAAAGATTCGCCCTTCCGGTGAGTCATCTCCGATCACTGCGATGGATTTTGGATGAAATATTTTATCCAGATTAATTGCACTCATGTCCAAAAACATGTCCTTTCAAACAGCAAAAATAAGCTGTACTATCATAAAGCAATCGGTATGCCAGATAAAATTGTTCTCTGAAACTTCATCAATTAATTGAAATAAAAGGTGTTTTAAAAACAGGAGGGCAATATTTGAAAACACAATTAAGAAAATAGATGTCGACTTTTTTTACAAGGTGTAAAATGGAACTGCAAGGGACATAAACTTTAAAGTTATCGCCTTTTTAGGGGACTTAATTTTATCAAAGCACCGTATTTTTTGAAAATGATCTCTCCATTTGGGTGATATGAAAGCAGATTCGCACCGATATCTTCAAGTTGCTCTACAATCAATTGAATAATTTCACTGTTCGTAATTTTTTCATTTTCTTTTATCAAGGCGACCTCCTGCGGTGGCGGCGTTCCTAAAATCCCCTTTAAAATATCATAAGTATCTTCGAGTTCATCTATGACATACTGAGCCGTCAATACAATGTAGTCCTCCACCCGCTGTTTAAAGCCCTTCAATTCAGGCCGTTCAAGAAGAAATGCTTCCATCGTCTTTCCCGTAAAAAGTATCAAATCCTTTACTTCTTTTACATTAAATCCTTCAATATAACGTCTATGAGCAACCTGTTGAACAAAATTCGAAATTATAAGTCTGTCTCTGTCTCTCACCGTTTTGGCAATCACCTGATAATTTAAGGTGATATACCATTTAAGCAGCTCACGATCCATCTTTGAATAATTTGGGAAACGGACGTTATTTTCCGGCAGAATCACTTCTTTTATGATGGTATCAATCAGCAAATTACGGTGCTGGGTCAAAATATCGTAAATAATGGTGCTTTTTCGATAAGCAACCTTATGAATTGATATTTCATTACGAAAGTTCCAGTCGTATGGGTACGCAGTCATTTTTTCGGTTAAAAAGAGAAGGCGGCGTAAGATATAATATCGTGGGGTCGGCTTCCAGTCTAAAGCCGTGTAGGTTGCAGAAGCATCTATGGTCAGTTTCTTATCAATGTATTCGGCCATCCATGGCTTTTCAAGCGTTTCTTTTCCGGTCAACCATCCAAAAAATGAAATAACGATCAAACCCAGTCGTACAAAAAACTTGGGTATTTTGAACGGCTTCACTTCATACCCATAATAATAGCGTGTAACGGCTTTAAAAAGCTCATTATGTGAAACACTCCCCTGTGGACTGGCAATATAGGTGGCACATTGCGGAAGGGTATCGCTGATCTCAATGATCCGTAAAAATAATTTGATAAGGTTTCTAATATGTATATAGGGTACTGCCGATTCCCCGCGTCCGGATAGAATTCTTGACGTGAGTTTATTATCGGATAACCAGTGCTTTAACAGCATATATAACATGGGATATTCGCACCAGTCGCTGTACACAGCGGCCAGGCGAACAATGGAACACGGAAAGGATTCCGAATATTTTTTAATCAGCAATTCCGCTCTCCGCTTACTGCAGGCATAAGGGAAATC
>JBFESJ010000289.1:0-3860 GCA_041548585.1 Desulfobacterales bacterium
GCATATATTCGGCTGATCTTCTGAAAATATAACGGCGCATTTTCCGGATCATCCTGAACCAGGGAAAGATACATCTCCATAATCGCTGAAGAATGCTGGCCTAAATCAAAGCTGATATCCGCGAATCTTCGTTTGATCAGAGGATCGATGCGGGTATGACAGCTGCGGCACCGATTCATGATTTCGGCATACAGATCCCGGGCGCTTTCGAGGTCTCCCAATGTCTCCAATGTGCCGGCAAGTGCAATCGCTAATGGTTCGTTCCATCCGTATACCTCCATGAAATCCTGATAGAAAGCGGCGGCTTCCGGATGTCTCCCGGCCTGAGACAGGGTTTCGCCGCGGAGCAGGACATAGGCCAAAGAGTGTTTAAATTCATCCGGGCAATCGGCAAGAAGGGTTTCCGCCTGATCAAAGGCCCCTATTTCCCAGTAAACCTCGCAAAGCACCTGATAACCCGGCAGGGCATCCGGATGATGTTGGAGAAAGGTCTCCAGCAGACGTCGGGCTTCATCCAGTTTCTCCAGGTTCAGGTAGGCCGTGGCCAGCTCAAGCGGGATAATTGAATCCGGTGCAGGGTTCTCCTCCAAGGCATGAGACAGCTCATCGGCTGCAAGATCAAAGTCTCCCCGGTTCAGCGCGAGATAACCGGTTTTAAAGGACTCTCCATAGGAAAGGTAGGCCTCCTGCACCTCTTCGGGCAGTGCACTGCAGAGTGCCATAAAAGTCTCATCGTCCTGATCTCCGGTGTATGTCTCGTCATCGGCGAGGGGCGTCAGGTCAGATCGGGGCACTTTTATTTGAATATCTCCGGCTCTGAGGCGTACAATCTCATGCATAAGCTTTTCAACAGCGGATATCAATTCAGGGTCCCGGGTCAAGTCGAGGGCCAATTGAAGAAATCCCATCGCCTCATCGTAATATTCGGCCTCCATCAAATTTTCACCGGTCTTCCTGTGTTCGTGTGCCAGGGCCCCTTTGGCCTGAGCCAGTTTGTCCCGAAGCCTTGTTTCTGCAGCATCATCAGACGATGTTTTTTCCAATGCGTCCAGGGCCTTTTCGAATTCAAGCTTTGCCCTGCCCCAATCGGAGGCCTTTAAAAAGGCATCACCCTTCTGCTCGATCTTTTCAGGATCTTGACTGAAAAATGTTTTGAGAAACCCCATAAGCTCAGAATCCTTTTGTCCTTATCAAGAAAGGCGTTGCAAATGAGTTGATTCAGACAATTATCACAAACCATCTCGCATTGCCGATATCATATCCTCCTGGTCAGCATCAGATTAATATCATTGAAGATCGGGTTTGTAAATCTTGAACTCTCGGGGGTCTTTATTTGCATGATGTAAAGCAGGATATCTACTGCGGCCCCTATCTCTTCTGTTCTTCATGTCTTTTTTAGATGCTTGATCAATGGGAAAATCTATCGCTTTATCTTTCTATTTAGAAAGCATAGCTCTCATCATATCGCCGGCGTTTTGAGCATGGTCTGCAATGGAGCCGATTATTTCAGCCAGTCTGACCAAATATATTATGGTGACGTCATCTAATTCCATGTTAAAAACCTTTCTCTTAATAGTATCTTCGGCTTTATCGACTTCACGTTCTTGCTGGTGCAATGTGTGAATTATATTCTTGACTACGACCCGTTTCTTTTCGGAGTAACTTTTGAAGTATTCTCTTGCTTCGGCTACCATTGAGGCCAGATTTCCGATGGGATCAATAACGGCATTAACCAGAAGAGCAAAATCCTTTTCGAGCCCTGCCGGAATCTTTTTTTCGCTTCTGTAGGAAATCCAGTCAAGTGTATCTTCCACAGCATCAAGAACACCGTCCTGTTGTTTTAAATACCTGAATATTAGAAAAGTGGCTACGGGTGTCATGGCTCTTTTTGGAATATGTCCACGAATACGACGTTTGATGGCATCTGCTTCTCTTTCCAACCGGGTAATCTCATCTCTAAATTCTTCAAACGTTTTACATTTTGGTGAGAAATGACACTCTATGGCCCGCTGGAAAGCCAATGTACATTCCGCTACTTTTTCGGCATGTTCCTGAAGGCCTTCAAAGGGTGATGTCATAAACATATTAAAAAATGGTATCCGCATAGCCATCTCCTTTTATAAAATGAATTGAAGAATTTTAAATATGACCATACAGGTAACAGCAGCAGCGGGCACAGTTAACATCCAGTATAACATAATTTTATAAACAATGCTAAAATTGACGGCTTCAACTCCGCGTGCAAGGCCTATTCCCATAACTCCGCCCACTGCAGCATGGGTAGTTGAGACCGGCAGCCCCATTTTTGAAGCTACAAGAACAGTTGTTGCTGTTGCAAAATTTACTGAAAAACCTCTTGTATTACTGAGAGCAGTAATTTTTTTGCCCATGGTATCCATGACACGGTGACCGGCCATTGAAATTCCACAGGCAATACCTATACCGCCAAAGATCAGGAGAAAAACAGGCACCGGCACTGTGGCGCCGACATTACCCGTTTTGACCAGAAAGTAGATTACAGCAAGAGGACCGATCGCATTGGCCACATCATTTGCCCCTTGTGCCAGAGCAACATAGCAGGCTGTCCCGATTTGGATAAACCGAAATATATCTTCTGCACCATGAAGCTTTTTTCCTTTAACAAAGCGCGTTAATACTTTCATCCCGGCGAATCCAAATAAAACTGCTATAATGAATGCTATCATCAGGGCATCCGGTGCTTTGATAGAAAGATTTTTTCCCAAAGGGGTTTTAAGCAGAAATGACAAAACAACGATGAAGATAGTAGAGCCGATAAAAAAAGGAGATAGTTTCAGGGACCAGATAAAAGCATTTTTTTTAGAGAGAATTAATCTTAAAATAATTTTGAACAAAAAATAGGAGATTACAAGGCTGAAGAGAGGGGAAATGATCCAGCTCAATACAACCGCAGCGAGTTTTATCCAATTAATAACTGAAAATCCGCCAGCCATGATTCCAAAGCCGATCATAGCACCGACAATCGAATGGGTTGTAGAAACCGGTAAAGATTTCCAGGTGGCGAAATTGACCCACAGGGAAGCTGCCAGCATTGCAGAAAGCGCGCCGATAAGAACCAGATGGGGATTGGTTAGAATATCAGTCGAGACAATACCTTTACGGATTGTATTGGTAACATGGGCGCCAATAAATACGGCACCAATGATATTCAATATCACGGCTATAAATATAGCCTGTCGAATTGTTACAGCCTTGGCTCCCACAACAGGAGCCATAGAGTTAGCAACATCATTGGCACCTATGTTCCATGCCATATAAAAACCGACAATGTAACCAACGATCAGGACATAAATTTCTTGAGGCATTATTAATTTACAACGATTTTAGAATGATAATCAAATTATAAACAATTCGAGAATGAGGAGACGACTTTATGCCTTAGATCGTAACGACTCTCGCTTTTCTTAACAAAAAACTATATCAATTTGGTACACTTCTTATCATAAGCCTCAGGACCCATATCATAAAATCGGTGGGGAACACAAAGGATAATTCTCAAATTGGGAACTGGGATCGGATTCAATATTTTGAAGTTGTGGTATGGTTGGAAAAATGCATGATTTCGTGCCTGAAGCTTCAATTTCCGAAAAGTGAAGGTTTAAAAGCGAAATCAAAAGGTTTGATATCTTGATAATCATCTCAGTATCAATTTAATTACAGATATCGCCAGTAAGATCCCGCAAGCTTGTTTGCGGGAGTTTCATAAAATAGTTATACGATTTTATTCCAGGTAAATGCTACGTTTGCCCCTGAGCCCTGATCTTTGCCTGTCGGAGCGAAGCGTAGATCCCGACTTTTTCGGGGTTGGAGCGCAGCGGAAA
>JBFESJ010000290.1:0-3835 GCA_041548585.1 Desulfobacterales bacterium
GCCTTTGGCGTGATCTTGCCGATCCAAACGAAATCATCCGGCGGCTGAAACGGAATGTTATTCTGACAATAGCTATAAATAAAAAAGCCTTCCTTGTCAGGAAGGCTTTTTAAACAACTGCTTACCGAATCTTTATAATTTTTCGCAAAAGCCGGATCACTTTTCCAGGGTCATCTGAATATAATGACAAGGGCATTCTTTTGCACACAAGCCACATCCCTTGCAGAAGTCGTAGTCAAATTCGTAGAATCCGGTGGTCTTCGACTTTTTAACGGCGTTGTCAGGGCAATACATATAACAGTTGCCGCAATCGAAACAGAGCCCACAGCTGAAGCATCGTTCCGCCTCAACAATAATATCATCTCTATTAAAATTTGGATAAATCTCTTTAAAACCCTTGAGTCTCATATGGATCGGCCTGGCTTCCTTGGTAAACCGCTTGACCGGCTGATAGTAATACGTGTTCAATTCCCTGGAATAGACCACCGGTTGCTGTGACAGTTCGCTTTCTCTATTTCCTTCGATGTAATCGTCAATTGCGGAAGCAGCGCGCGTTCCCTGACCAATGGCCAAAGAGACCGTTTCCAGACCGGCCACGGCATCACCACCGGCAAAAACGCCTTCCATACTGGTCATCAAATATTCGTTGGTATAGATCCATTTTTTATCTACGGTTTGAATCTCGACGCCATCATAATCCACCGCCTGTCCTGTGGCCATAATCACGGTGTCCGCGGGAATGAAGGCTTCTGATCCGGAAATGGGAACCGGTCTGGCACGACCACTGGCGTCGGGTTCTCTCAGCTCCATTTGTATGCATAAAAGGCCGGAAACCCGGCCATCATCCAATATTAATTTAACCGGGTTGGTGTGATACCGAAACATGATGCGTTCTTCCATGGCTTCGTCAATTTCGGCGGTAATTGCAGGCATTTCTATTCGGGTTCGTCGGTAAACAACACTCACATTTGCTCCCAGACGTTTGGCCACGCGGGCACAGTCCATTGCGGTATTGCCGCCGCCGATAACCACAACATCATTGCCGACATCTACCCATTTGCCGGTGTTGACCTGTTTTAAAAATTCCACTCCGGTAAAAACATTTTCCGCGTCTTTGCCCGGAAAGTCGATCGACACACCTTTTTGAGCACCGAGCCCTAAAAATACTGCATCATATTCATGGCGTAATTGATCCAAGGGAATGTTAACCCCGACCTTGACATTACACTCCAACTCAACGCCCAGACGGAGAATGTTGTCGATTTCTTGTTTCAAAATGTAATTCGGTTGCCGGTAGGATGGAATCCCATAACGCATCATACCGCCGGGCTCGCTGTTTGCCTCGAATATCTTCACCTGAAACCCTCTTTTGGCCAAATGAAAGGCGCAGGAGAGTCCGGCCGGACCGGAGCCGATGACCGCCACTTTTTCTTTTCTCGCATCGATAAGTTTTTTATGTTGAAGGTTATGCTCCAGACCGTAATCACCCACAGCGCGCTCTGCACAGTTTATTGCCAAAGGTTCGTCAAAATCCCGTCGATTACATCCCTCTTCACACGGATGGGGGCAAACTCTGCCGCAGGTGGCCGGGAAAGGATTGGTGCGGGTCAAAATATGCCATGCTTGCTCATAATCTTTCTTTTCCGCCAGGACCCTAAGAAAGCCGCGGATGTCATTGCCGGCAGGGCAGGCGTTGTTGCAGGGCGGCGTATGCGTGATATTGATGGGCATCAGAGTCCGCCATGAACCGGTTTTATAAGGAACTACTTTGCGTAAATCCAGGACTAATCCTAAGGGTAGCTTTTCCATTATAAATTAAACCTCTCTATATTTTTGTTGGCGATGTTTTGAATCTCGGCGATGATTTCCGGGGATCCGCCTTTCTTGAACAGATGGCTGAAACGACCCTGCAATTTGAGATATTCTTCCACCGGAACCTTGACCGGAATTTTTCTTACATTGGTCGTCTTGCCGTCAACGATTTCATATATTGGAAACAGGCCGGTATCTTTTGCCAGCCGGCAGATCTGCACGGTGAGTTCACCGTGATGGCCCCAGCCCAAGGGGCAGGGCGCCAAGATGTGAATGTATTTGGGCCCTTCAATGGAAAGGGCGGTCTTCACCTTTCGTTGCAAGTCTCTGAAATCATCGACCGTGGCGGTGGCCACATACGGAATACCGTGATTCGCTGCAATCAACGGCAAATCCTTTTTCCGGGTTTTGTTGCCCATGGGTGTTGTGCTGGTCCTGGCGCCGTAAGGGGTAAAGCTGGAACGCTGAACGCCGGTATTCATGTAGGCTTCGTTATCGTAGCATACATAGAGCACATTGTGGCCCCGTTCAAACATGCCGCTGATACTCTGAAATCCGATGTCGGCGGTACTGCCGTCACCCCCCTGGGCGATGATGTTGACCGGCCCTTTCTTCAAGGCTTTGTAAGCGGCTTCCACTCCGGAGGCAACTGCCGATGCATTTTCAAAAAGGCTGTGCAAAAACGGAATGCGCCAGGACGGATCAGGATAGGGTGAGCTGAAAACTTCCAGACAGCCCGTGGCAACGCAGGCAATGGTATTTTCACCGGAGGCATCTTGCACCAGACGGGCGGCCAGGGCCTGACCGCAGCCGCCACACGCGCGGTGACCGCTGGTAAATAAGTCTTTTTTTTCTACTCTGTTGAGATCTTCAGCACTTTGATTCATGATTATAAATCCTTCTCAGATATCAATTCTTTCTTCAGGCCTAAAAATTCCAATTCCACCGGTTCTTTCTCGACCTTTTCCACCATGTATCGCAGGTCGTTCTTCGTAATGTTTCGGCCGCCCAATCCTGCGATAAAGCTGCTGAAATTACGATCTTTTTTCTCGGCTCTCGGAAAAGCCCAGCGCACATCACTGGCCAGAATCCCGCCTCTTCCCAGGGAAATCGATTTTTCGACCACAACAATGTTCATTTTATCTTTCAGCGTATTGTAAATTTCTGTCCTTGGAAACGGACGGTAGGAGCAGATTTGCAGAAGTCCAACCTTCTTGCCTTCTTCTTCAAGCTGATCGATGAGATCCTTGATCGTGCCGACTATGGAACCCATTGAAATGATAACTATATCGGCGTCTTTTAATTTATAGGTCTTGATGAAACCGCCGCTGTCTCTGCCGAAGGCTTTTGCAAAATCTCCGCTGACTTTCTTGATGGTTTCTTCGGATTTCTCCATGGCACGGTTCAAGATATATCGGGTCTCCATATAAAAACGAGGATCTGCAAAAAGGCCGATACCTCTCGGCCACCGCGGGTCCACGATATTCGTCGGCCGAAACGGCGGCAAAAAGTTGTCAACTTCTTTTTGGTCCGGGATATCCACCGGTTCGAACGCATGGGTCAGAATAAAACCGTCCATGCAAACCATCACCGGTAAATTCGTCTCTTCCGCTATTTTAAAGGCTTGGATGTGTAAATCGGCGGCTTCCTGGTTATCCTCGGCATGGAGTTGGATCCAGCCGGCATCCCTTAACGCCATGGAATCCTGCTGATCGTTCCAAATGCTCAAGGGGGCTGATATGGCTCTGTTTGCAATGGTAAACACAATGGGAAGGCGCATTCCCGCAATACAGTAAATCACCTCACTCATGAGCAACAAACCCTGGGATGTTGTCGCCGAATAGGCACGGGCACCGGCAGCACTGGCACCCAATACAACCGATGCTGCGGAAAATTCGCTTTCCACGTTTACATATTCTGCGTCCAGGTCCCCCCGTCCGACAATACTGGCCAGATCTTCCACGATATGCGTTTGTGGTGTAATCGGATAGGCGGAGATGACATTTGGGCGGCACTTGGCCAC
>JBFESJ010000291.1:0-3769 GCA_041548585.1 Desulfobacterales bacterium
CTTTTCAAGGAGTTTTGAAAGCAATAAAACAACCTTCTCCATAAAAGCAGGCTCATTTCTGGCTTGATCCATGTGTGGAGACAGTGCCGGGCTGTCGGTTTCGGTGAGAATAAGGTCCGCCGGGATTTTTTTAACGACCTTTTGAAGTTCAGGGTGGGTAAAGAGCAACGTTGAAAATGAAAGATAATACCCGTATTCAACAATTTTTCGAGCATCCTGCATGGACCCCGTAAAGCAGTGAAACATAACAGGGATCCGACTATGGGATACGATTTCCAGGGCCGCAGCCTCGGCATTTCGGGCATGGATGACCAGCGGAAGTTCCCATTTCTCTGCATGAGAAAGCGCTTCTTCGAGAACCTGTAACTGTTTTCGCCGTTCTTTGGGATCCTGAACATGATAAAAGTCCGGCCCGACTTCACCAACAGCGATAATTTTTGCCCGAACACACCCGATGGCACGCCAAAGTTGCCGCCGTTCGTCGTCATCGAGTTCCGCTGTATTCCGGGGATGAATGCCGGCGGTTACATGGATGAAATCCGGATAACGGCGGCGAATACCCAGGCTTTTTTCAAGGCTATGAAGATCAACAGCGGAAATAACGATACCTGAAAGATATTTTTGGGCACGCCGAATAACCACGTCAAGGTCATGTTCGAATTTGTCTGAGTAGAGATGGCAGTGGGCATCTATCACGGGATTTCAACTCCGGATTCAGCGACAATCCCGAAAAGGGTTTCACGAAGATGGGGATGCCCCATGAGCTGTTCTCCGCTGCCGGCCAGTGTTATTTTACCTTCTTCCAGCAGAAATGACTTGGTCGCCACCCTCAGGATTCGGCGAACATGCTGACCAGCCAAAAACAAGGTTACACCGTAACTGCGGATCTGTCTAAAGGTATTGCACAGTCGATTCACATCCCTCGGCGCCAGTCCCAGAAATGGATCATCCAAAAGAATAAGGCGGGGACCGCTCATCAGGCCGCGAGCAATCGTCAGCATTCTTTTTTGGCCGCCACTCAAGGTTCCGGCCATTTGTCGCCGTTTCTCGGCAAGTACAGGAAAGATTTCGAACACAAATGAAAGTCGGTCTTTCATTTTTTCTCTGGCAACGTAAGCACCAACGTCCAAGTTCTCCATCACACTCATGAAGGGGAAGACATTCATTCCCTCGGGCACATAAACAAGACCTCGACGGACCACATCGTATACCGGAAGTGTTTGTATCTCCTCATGTTGATAATGGATCACCCCTTTGATGGGACGTAGAATGCCGGCAATTGCTTTCATTAATGTGGTCTTTCCCGAACCGTTGATTCCAACAACGGAAATGATTTGATTCTCGCATACCGATAGATTGATCTGTTTTAGCACCTGAATGTCCCCGTAATGAACATTCAGATTACATACTTTCAAAAGTGGTTTTTGGATCTCCATAATTAACCTCAGGTTTCAGGGATCTGGAACCAGGTATCAAGGGATAAAGGTCAGGGGTCAGTCAGATATAGACGACTCTGCCTTGGAGTTTTGGGTATAAAATCACAAATTCAAAGCTCCAAATTACAAATAAAACTCAAATCCCAATATTCAATGAACAAAATTTTTCAGCACGGGACATTGTTTGGGGTTTCGAATTCCTGTCATTGGAAATTGTTTGATATTTGTGATTTGATATTTACAATTTTAATAGTTCAATGAACTCCAAAAAAATCGAATCCCCTTTGATCCGGAATTTTACAAATATCCTTCAATATTAATTTACCGATCCCTGGCCCCTGACACCTGATCCCTAATCGTTTTCTTCATCCTGGTATCTCAGGCCAAGGTAAGCCCTTAGCACTTCCTGGTTTTTCATCACCAGATGGGGCGGACCCTCAGCAATTTTTTCTCCGTGGTCGAGGGCCAGCAGACGATCAGAAACCTTTAAACTCAAATTTAAAAAATGATCAATGATAAGAAGGGTTACCCCTCGCTCTCGAACCCTGTTTATTAGTTCAATGGCCTGTTTAACCAAAACCGGACTGAATCCTGCTGCCACTTCATCCAAAAGCAGTAGTTTCGGACGCGTCGCCAAAGCCCGGGCCAGATCCAGTCGCCGCTGTTCACTGAGGGTGAGTTGGCCGGCGGGTGTGTCGGCTTTATGGGCGATGCCGACAATTTCCAAAAGCTCTTTTGCCATCTGTCTATCTTCAGGACAGGCATGAAGAGAAAATCCTTTACCAAAAATATGGCCCACCAACACATTTTGCAGCGTGCTCATTCGAGGGAACGGCCTGGAGGATTGAAATGTTCTGCTGATGCCCAATCGACAGATCGTATGCGGTTTAAGATCTGTGATATCGATGCCTTCGAACAGAATTTTGCCGCTACTGGGTTTGTATCGGCCACAGATCAAATTAAACAGCGTTGTTTTTCCGGCACCATTGGGACCCACCAAGCCCACGATCTCTCCTTCGCTAACAGAAAAATCAATATCGCTCAGGGCACAAAAATTGTTAAACATCTTATTTAATAATTTTAACTGTAACAGTATCATGATGCATTCCGCAACCTCCCCCAGAATCCGTTCGGCATAAAAAGCACCGTCAAAATTAACACGGCTCCGTAAAGAAACTCGTGACCCGCCGGAAGAAGGGGATGAAAAATAAACTGATCCACAGGATAAAGAACCATGGCCGCAACAGCAGGTCCGAGGATCGTAAACCGTCCCCCGCAAATGGCAAAGATCATGGGGACAGCGGAAAAATGAAGTCCATAGACCAATCCGGGCTCGATATAACGGACAAGGTGTGCATAACATGCGCCACTGACACCGGTAAAAAAGGCGCTCATCAGTAGAGATAACAATCGATATCTGTTTACATGGATGCCGACGGCTTCTGCAGCAATTTCCTCCTCGCGAATCGCCTGGAGTGCCAGTCCCATGTTGGATCGAAACACAAAGGCGACAAGACCCAGCAATATCAAAAAATACGCAAATACAAGATAATAAGAAACGGTGATGCTGGATCCAAAATCCACATGCCATTCCCCCATACGAAGCGTGGGAAGTCCGGATATTCCGACCAATCCGAGGGATCCCTGGGTCAATGCATCCCAGTTGTCCGTTATCACCTTCGGGATTTCGACAAACGCCAGGGTTGCAAGCGCAAAATAGGCGCCCCTTAAGCGCAGGCAAATCAGTCCCATCATCAGTCCCAGACCCGTTGCCATTAAACCGGCCAGGAAAATGGTGAGCCAAGGGGACAGACCAAACTCAAGGCTGAGCAACGCAGATCCATAGGCACCCACTCCAAAAAAGGCGGCGTGACCCAGGGAAATGGCACCGCTGACACCTAAAAGATTCCAGGCCAGTGCCAAAGAGGCCAGAAGCAGGGCATGGGTAAAGACCTGCAGGATATAGTCGTTGGATTGAACCAGCTGCGGCAGTGTGATCAGCAGTAAAAATCCTAGAAAAAGGCCGACTTTATCGGTTGTTATACTCCCTTTAACGTCATATTGAACCGTTTTTGTGGATGTAGATTGAATCATTATATCTTTTGTTTCTTTTATCGTTCTCCTTTACCCAAAATGCCATGTGGCCTGAAAGCCAGAAGGGTGAGGAGCAAGGCAGCACTGACCATCTCACGCCAGCTGGCGCCACAAAGGACGACGGTAAAAGACTCCGCCAGCCCCAGGATCCATCCGGCAAGGAGAATGCCCCCCAGGCGACCGACACCTGCAAAAATTGTAATGGTAATCGCCAGCAGAGTGGCTTCATGACCGGTAGA
>JBFESJ010000292.1:0-3700 GCA_041548585.1 Desulfobacterales bacterium
GCTTCTTCAACTTCCCGGCCGTCTTGGACCAGAAGAAGAACTTTGGATTCACAGGTTGTCGTATCATAACCGACAAACTCGGGCATGACGCCTTCTGCCGAAAATTTCTTGTATGCCTCGCTGATTTCGGTAAACGCCGCCACCGTTCTGGACTTGGCCCGCTGCTCCTCCATGGCCTGACCATAGCCGTCCATATCCAAATCTAGGTTCTCATCCCTGACCACGTCCTGGACAATATCGACCGGGAATCCAAAGGTATCGTAGAGTTTGAATATCAAGTCGCCCGGCACCCGGGTCTGACCTTTGGCTTTCAGGTCAGCCAGACCGTCGTTCAAAATTTTAAGACCGTGATCCAGGGTTTCTGAAAATCGGACTTCTTCGTTTTGGATAACATTGGTGATATAGGCTTTGGCATCAATAAGGTCGGGATATTCCGGCTTCATAATATCAAACACGACTTCAGCGGTTTTATGTAAAAACGGATCGATTAGACCGATGTTGCGGCCGTAACGGATGGCCCGGCGCATGATCCGGCGCAGCACATAGCCCCTGCCCTCGTTGGAAGGCAGGATGCCGTCGCCGATCAGAAACGCAGCCGCCCGGCTGTGATCGGCAATGACCTTCATGGCCACATCGGATTCCCACGCTTGGCCCAGGTTCGTTTCGGCAAGTTCTTCGACCTTCTGCATGATGGGCCGGATCAGGTCGATGTCATAATTTGTGGGCACATCCTGAATCAGGGCAACCAGCCGTTCCAACCCCATCCCGGTGTCGATGCTCGGTTTGGGGAGCGGGTCCATCTTGCCGGAGGCTTCGCGGTTGAACTGCATGAACACCAAATTCCAGATCTCTAAAAATCGGTCGCATTCGCAGCCGACCCCGCAATCCGGCCGGTCGCAACCGTATTCCTCTCCGCGGTCCATATGGATTTCGCTACAGGGTCCGCAGGGGCCGGTATCGCCCATGGCCCAAAAATTGTCCTCTTCTCCAAAGCGCAAGATCTTTTCTTCCGGTACCCCAATGTTTTTGTGCCAAAGCTCATGGGCCTCGTCATCGTCAAGATAAATGGAAACCCACAGTTTTTCTTCGGGCAGTCCATAGCCGTTTGTCAGCAGATCCCAGCCAAGATCGATGGCTTTTTCCTTGAAGTAATCCCCAAAGGAAAAATTGCCCAGCATCTCGAAAAAGGTATGGTGCCGGGCGGTGTAACCGACATTCTCCAGGTCGTTGTGTTTGCCGCCGGCGCGCACGCACTTCTGAGACGTGGCCGCCCTGACATACCCCCTTTTTTCTTCGCCTAAAAAGCAGCGCTTGAACTGCACCATACCTGCATTGACGAATAAAAGCGTAGGGTCATCAGAAGGAACAAGGGATGAACTCCTTACGATTTGATGGGTATGTTTTTTAAAATAATCAAGGAATTTCCTGCGTATTTCGTTGCCTGTCATGCTCCACTCCATTTTAAAGTTGTAATTATCGTTCCTTGTTTGATCGGTCGATAGTTTTTTATTAAAATATTATAGTTATCTGCCCAATGGATGTTTTTTCAATAAAAGGGATATTGTTTGATCCGACCCCTGACCGCAGTATGAAACATCTGCTCACTTATCATCCCGGAGGTCTTCGTGTTTCTTTTTAGAAAGACCCAATACTTCTTTGACTCTGTTTAATGCTGAATTGTAAATATCCGGATTATCTTTAAGGAAATCTTGAACGTTTCGACGTCCCTGACCGATCCTTTCTCCATCATACGAATACCATGAACCGCTTTTTTCGATGATGCCGGCCATAACACCGGTATCGAGAAGATCTCCGGCCTGTGATATTCCTTTTCCATACAGGACGTCAAATTCCGCCTCCGTGAAAGGCGGCGCCATTTTATTCTTAACGACGCGCACTCGGGTTCGGTTACCCACAATCTCCTGCCCATCTTTGATCGAACCGATGCGACGGATGTCGAGTCTGACTGAAGAATAGAATTTCAGCGCATTACCACCGGTTGTTGTTTCAGGATTTCCGAATACAACTCCGATTTTCATACGAATCTGGTTAATGAAAATCACCGCAGTCATCGTCTTGCTGATGGTGCCGGTTAATTTTCTCAGCGCTTGAGACATGAGCCTGGCCTGAAGTCCCATGTGGGAATCTCCCATTTCGCCTTCTATCTCAGCCCTGGGTACAAGTGCGGCAACGGAGTCAATCACAATGATATCTAATGCACCGCTCCGTACCAGCATATCCGCGATTTCGAGTGCCTGTTCTCCGGTATCCGGTTGAGCGACCAACAGTTCGCCACAATTGACCCCGAGTTTCCTGGCATAGGAAGTATCTAAGGCATGCTCAGCATCAATAAAAGCGACAACACCACCCTGTCTTTGGGCTTCTGCAACCGCGTGAAGCGCAAGTGTGGTTTTACCGGATGATTCAGGACCATAAATTTCAATCACTCTGCCTCTTGGGAGTCCGCCCACGCCGAGTGCCTTATCAAGCGCAAGGGATCCGGTTGATATGACCGGCACATCGATAATAGGGCTGCTTCCCAGCTTCATGATAGAGCCCTTGCCGAACTGCCGCTCTATTTGAACCATAGCGGTTTTTACCGCTTTTTCCTTGTCCGGTGAAATGCTCATTGTTCCCTCCGATTGATTATCATGTTGTTTAATTAACGCGTAAGTTGCAGAATATTAACCCAAAGATGCACTCATCAGTTTTGTATAAACAGCACCTGTTGGTTTCAATTCGCTTTTGTATAAAATAATTTGGTTAGCAGTAAATGTTTCGGATTCAAAATTTCTGAACCCTATCAGTGCATCACCGAACTTTTTCGCATTGATTTTATCCTTTACACGTCCCAGAGTGAGGTGGCCTTTGAAGGGCCGTTTCTCCCTGGAAAAACCGATTGCCCTTAAATTTTCATCCAGTGTTTTTTGCAGGCTCACAAGAGATTCGAGTTGACCTGTCAGGCCAACCCATAAGACACGGGGACGTCTTATTCCCGGAAAAACACCAATACCTTTTGCTGTAAGAGATATCGGTGTATATCCCTCCACTGTTTTAGACAGGGCATTGTTAACTTTATCGATTTCAACCGTTTCGATATTGCCTAAAAATTTTAAAGTTAGATGAATACTTTCGGGGCGTACCCATCGGATTTTAAACCCATAAACCTTAAAGCCTTCCTGCAGTTCACGAATTTTGGAGATGACGTTCCCCGGAATCTCAATGGCAATAAAAGTTCGTATGGTATCAGACATAAAAGAACCAGATAATAGGTCGTGGGTTATGGGGTATGGGTTATGGATTAACAGGATAGGATGCCCCGTGACCCAACACCTATCACCCATTACCTGTGACCTATCTTGGTAATGTAAACTGTGGCTCTCCGATCATAAATTTACCCTTTAAAATCCAGCGTTTCAGCATTTCAGCAATTTCACGCGCTCTTACGATGCTGGACAACGGAGCCGTCGGTATGTCTTCGCCTCTAAATTTTATATGGCCGCTTTTTAGTTCTGCATAGCTGACCTGGCCGTAGCTTTTCGAGATGCCATTTGCATAATCATGTCCATAATCGACGATCTGGGTAAACAATTCCTCATCCGACACTGAAGTGTATTGAACAATCTCCTCGTTCAGTATGGGAATGGGAATGCCGAGTCCCAAGGCAAGAGAACATCCATATCCCTGGATACTTACACCC
>JBFESJ010000293.1:0-3688 GCA_041548585.1 Desulfobacterales bacterium
CGGACATCCTTAAAATGAACGGCTGCTGTAGAACTGGCTTTTAGCCCCATCTTTGGAATGTCTTTTCCGATGTTGACGCCTTCCCATCCGGTTTCCACCATGAACGCACCCATAAATCCCGGGCGCTGGGGATCCATTTGCGCAAAAACGGTCATGGCCTGGGCATAATTGGCGTTGGTGATATATGCTTTACTGCCGTTGAGGACATAGTATTGACCGTCTTCAGACAAGGTTGCCGTGGTCTCGATGTGTTTGGCATCCGATCCGTGCCGCGGTTCGGTCAATGCATAAGAAAAAATCATCTCCCCGGAGGCTGCCTTGGGTAGATAATTTTGCTTTTGCTGTTCATTGCCGAACAATACAATTCCTTTTACCCCGATGGAGAGATGTGCAAGTGATGTGAATCCTAAAGCCAAACTCTGGGTGGCGACCACTTCCACGACTTTCAAATACTGGCGCAGACTCAACCCCGCACCGCCATGAATTGAGGGGATATTCAGGCTGAAAAAGCCGATGGTTTTCAACTTTTCCAAAAGTTCCGGACTCACACGGCCGTCGGCTTCCAGTTGCCGGGGCGGATACTGCCGGCTGATTTCAAAATATTGTTCAATGAAATCCTGCGTGCGTGCATCGTCCACCGAGTCCGTGAATCCATGAAATACGTCTTCGTCTAAATGCCCAAAATAAATATCTGCCAGAAAATTATTAAATTTCATCGTCAGTACCTCCATCATCGCATACGGTTGGGGTAGTCTTTCTCTTTCAGGTAGAAAAAGATGGCCGAGAAGCGTCCTTTTAGGTCAATAAAATCAGCGATTCGGATTGAGTTACCAGATATCAGATTGGTCGTCAATCAGCTTTTACAAGCCATCTCAAGAATACATCTAACGCCCAATTACGGTGTTGCGGGCCTCTTAAAGATGTTCACATACTACAATGTATGCTGCGCTTTTTCATCGGCTCGCGCCTTGTCCTTGTACGTAACCTGTATTCTTGAGATGGCTTGTAATATTTGGTCGTTCATAGCTATTGTCAGAATAGCATTCCGTTTCCACCACCGGATAATTTCGTTTAGATCGGCAAGAACTCGCAAACAAAAGCGCGTAAAAGAGAACAGGGTCATGGCTTTTTAGAATATCGTGTAGTAGTTTGATTTTATTTTCTAATTTGAAAAACTTCGAAAATGTTCTCTTTAACGCGCTCTAATTTGCTCAGACGGCTTCCCGACCTAAACGAAATCATCCGGCGGCTTACGGCAAATTGTGACCGTTATTAATTCAATCGGAACATATTTTTGCCAACTTCTATAATACTGGATAAACCTCACACTCAGATAATTTTTCCTTGACATATTTTAAGTCAATACAGTTAATGGAATTAGGGGATCCGGATCTCATTGTTTTTTTGAGGACTGGTTTGGGGAACTGGAACGTGGGTCACTTGCTGTCGTTAAAGAAACAGGTCTAAGGTGATAAGTGAAAAACTGGGTGTTTCACGGCCAGGCGCTTCTTTTCTGATCTGTAAATTGAGAATAGAGGAAAAACTGCAAATAAAAATATCGATGCAGAAACTAAAAACGATAATTTTGGCCTTGCTTGCTGTTTGTATTACGCTGGGTATTTTGTGGTATGGGCATCGGCCGGTTATTCTCAAAAAGGCCACTCATGATGATGTTCTGGACGAGGCCAGACGCGGCGGTTATCGTCTGATCAGTACTGAAAAATTATGGACGCTGTTCAGCCGAGATGCAGACAAGTTGCTCATGGTTGATACCCGTCAGGAGTGGGAGTTTCGTACCGGGCATATCAAGGAGGCCGTAAACTTTCCCATGGAACCCACCTGGTGGGACATATGGCGAAAAAAATGGGCCATGCAAAAACTACGTGGAACCGATATGGATCGGCATGTCATTTTTTACTGAGCCGGCCTGACATGAGCCCGTAGCGACTCGGCGGCCCGGGTGGCCGTCAAGCTTGGATATAAGAACGTGTTTCGTGAACCCTACGGGTATCCTGAGTGGAAGGCAAAAGGTCTGCCCATTGAGATATCATCGGCAGAACCGACACTCCCCATCAAGCGACCGCAGAAATACGGCGCTCTTACCGATTGGGGCATCATGTGGACCCTCTTGGGCATTTTTTTCGGTGGCATGGCCCTGAATTTAACGCCCTGTGTATATCCCCTGATTCCCATTACCGTATCTTATTTTGGCGGCCGAACCCTGCGCAAAAAAGGCGCTCTGTTAATCCACGGATCGTGCTACATCGGTGGACTGGCCCTGACCAATTCTATCCTCGGCGTGGCGGCGGCCCTGACCGGCAGCCTTATGGGTGCCATGCTGCAGAACCCTTTTGTGTTGGGATCTGTGGCCGTTATTCTGCTGGCATTTGCCGCAAGTCTGTTCGGATTCTGGGAACTCAGGATGCCGTACCGGCTGACACAGGCCGCTTCTAAATCGTATGCCGGCTATTTCGGCAGCCTTTTTATGGGGATGACTCTCGGAGTGGTGGCTGCCCCCTGCATTGGTCCTTTTGTGTTGGGATTGCTCACTTGGGTTGCCGGTATGGGCAGCCCGTGGTTGGGATTATTAATCTTTTTCACCTTGAGTTTGGGACTTGGACTGCCGCTATTTTTTCTGGCCGTATTTTCTGGACAAATAGAGAAACTTCCTCGATCCGGGGAGTGGATGCTGTGGGTACGAAAGCTCATGGGCTGGGTCCTGATCGGCATGGCAGTCTACTTTATCCGTCCGGTCTTGACCAAAATAGCCGGTGATATAGTCCTGGCCGGCGTTGCCCTGGGGGCAGGCTTGCATTTAGGTTGGATCGATGGCACACGGGCTGCCTTTCGTGCCTTTAACTGGCTGAAAACGGTTGCCGGTATTGCCGGTCTGGTGACGGCGACGTACTTTATCGGCTCTCTGTCAATGATTGGTTCCGGTGTAAACTGGCAACGTTATACTGACCAGTTAATCGCTGATGCGGTTAAACATCACAAGCCGGTGATCATCGATTTTTCCGCAGCCTGGTGTGCGTCCTGTCGCGAGTTGGACGACGTCACCTTTCATCATCCTGACGTCGTCCACATGTCAAAAAAAGATGTGGTCATGGTCAAAGTGGACCTCACCCGCAAGAGGAATCCCGTTAACGAACGTCTGCTGAAGCAGTTTGAGATCAAAGGCGTTCCCACCGTTGTATTTTTAGATCCATCGGGAAAGGAGCGACGCGATCTTCGTCTGGTGGATTTTCTGCCGCCGGATAAGTTTCTTATCCGAATGGCGGAAATTAAAAAACATCAGCATCAGCATCGGAATCTTAACTCGACCAAGTCAGAACCAAAAATATTTGCCACAAAAAGCACAAAATTTACAATTATAAAAATAAATAGCTAACGGAAGGAGAAAGCAATGCTGAAAGTTCGTTTTTTTTTCAATTTGCCCAATGGTAAACCGTGAAAGCATTTTAAGAAAATGATTCCCAGGCTGGGGAATAAATACGACATTGGAATCGAAGTCATGGCTAAACCGAAGGAAGACTACACGACCGACGCGTATTTTGAACTGGATCTGCCGGTGGCTCCTGCAGTCATGGTTGGGGATGAAATCATCATTGAGGGTTCTTATGTTGCAGAAGATAAACTGGAATCAGCCATATGCCGCCATTTAGGTCTGCCAGATCCGGCGCCATCC
>JBFESJ010000294.1:0-3682 GCA_041548585.1 Desulfobacterales bacterium
ACCCACCCCCGGAGTATACCGTAGTCACTGGGAGCGGGCCGGAGTCCGACGACCCCGGTTATGGAGCCTTCGTAGTCTGGCTGCTCAGAGATGACTGACCCAAAATTAAACATAACCAGTAAAGATAGAGGTCCAGCCCGACTTTGGGATTTGCCTTTTTTGCATTTCTGTAAGAAATAAGATATATGTAATGGAAATTGAGATGTTTATGCCTGCACTTCTGGCAAGAAAACACAAGTTCGGGAAAGGATCAAATTTGATTCTGGATCATATGATATCACAACTTTCGTCTGAACTGAGATAATCTCAATGTATCTGTAATTTAGGAGATTCTGTTTAAGAGTATGCCGCTAAATTATATGGTTGATAAAAATCAGGCTATTTTTTGTGCCAATTAGGGATATTAAATAGAAGTCTATTTAACATTCCCATTTGGAACAAAAACGAGACGTCAATATAATATTAATGTTGAGGGACGTGCAGGGGACTTATTTATAAATTACGGAGGGGAAATTATGAAACGATTGGATTGGCAGGTTCTGCTGGGAATATCTTTGGTCGTGCTATCTGCTCTTTTCTACTTTTTGCACTATTTGATCTTTAGAGATCCCCACCATATATTCATTTACCTGATTGGAGATGTTGCCTTTGTGTTTGTTGAAGTCCTGCTGGTGACGTTGATCATCCATAGGGTGCTTGAGGAACGGGAGAAGAAGGCACGTCTTGAAAAGCTGAACATGGTCATAGGAGTATTCTATAGCGAAGTCGGGACGAAGCTTCTGGAGATCCTGTCCAACTGGGACCCTCAAATCGAAAGAATACAGCAGGAGTTGGTCATTGCGGGGAAATCGGCTGAGCAGAAGTTTGGGAGAATCTGTAGGTGTTTGAGGAAACATGATTATAGTATCAAGATCGAGAAGCCGGATTGGGACACTGTAAAGGCATTTATAGTGGCGAAGAAGGATTTCCTCTTGAGGTTGCTGGAGAATCAAAATCTGCTGGAACATGAGTCTTTCACAGATGTGCTATGGGCCGTGTTTCATCTGGCCGAGGAACTTGAGGTCCGAGAGAGCCTCCAGGGCTTGCCGGATGCAGACCAACGGCATCTGAGTGGTGACGTAAAAAGAGTATATGGGCAGTTGGCTCTACAGTGGCTGAAGTACATGGACCACCTGAGGGCCAGTTATCCACATCTGTTTTCGCTCTCATTAAGGACAAACCCGTTTGACCGGAGCGCAACGCCCATCATCCAGGATTCACTATAAAGCCAATCGTGATTTGGGATCGGGCCATGCTAAGTATTTGAAAATATGTCAAGGGAATATAAAATTTATAATATCTATATGATACACAAAAACTTTTGCAACGTTAGGGTTAAGTTGCTCCGCTTTCAAACTGAAGCAGAAACCGGATAAAATCGGCGACATTCTTTGCTGCGAAATGGATACCTGCCCGCCGGGCAAATCCTCGATCGGCCGTAAAAACCGGTCCGCCTGCAATTATTTTGGTTTTTGCCGGGAGGTTTCTGCTGATCATTAAAATGTTTTCCTCTGAATCAAACTGGAGTACGGTTAATCCCAATAAATCAGGTTTGTTTTTTTTACATGCGGTTATGATTTTTTCAGGCGCTACAAGCAGTCCGAGTTCAATGATTTCAAGACCAGCTGCTTCAGAAAACATCCGGATAACTTCGAGTCCATGGCCCAGGCCATCGTCAAGGGTTGCCGTCATCATCAACGGAGGGTTGGCCCACAACCCCGAACCACCTGTTTTCACTTTCCATTCACGCAAATCTCCGGCTACTTTTTCAAGCCCTGACCTGGAAGGCAACCCTTTTGATTGCCATTTTCTTGACAGTCCCTCCAGTTTTTCCCGTAACTGTTTTCTGTAATCAGAAATCTAATTCACCCTTTGGCTATTTTAAAAATTTGAAATATATAATATGGTAATGAAACATTGTCAAAGGTGAAGACCATTCAATATGCATCGTTTAAAAAAAATTAAGGTTGTTTTGGAGATCAAGAAAGCGAGAAAAAATTGTTACTGTTTAGAAAAAAGGAGCGCTTGATGGAGCGGACACCCAATAAAATCAAACGATGGATCGAAGAAAAGAAAGACCCCAGAAGTGCCCACTGGCAAGGGGGGCTCGAGGAAATACTGAATGTCTTTTCACCGTATATGGAACCCGGCAAATTGACTCCTGTTCAGCCTCTGTCAGACGACGACCTTCCTGTTTTCGCGGCCGCGTTAGAGGCGGTTGATCTGAGTCCCAACCTTCATGCCGCATTTTTACCGCCATCTATTGCCGGATCGGTTACGGCGCCTGAATCTGCGGACGAACTTCATCGAATCGACAAGGGAAAGCCATCCTATAAAATTCTGATCGCCAGACTCGGCAAAGATCTAAGAATTTTATGCGCTGAAATATCAGAGTATGCCAATAACCCCGGGGTGGACATTTTCCAGTCCGGAGCGTTATTGGGAACCTATAATTATGATACCCCCCAGGCGTGTATTGCCGATCTGACCAAAGTCATAAGGTCGCATATGTGGGAAAAGGGTACATGGCGCCAGGATGATTATAAGAGATACACCATTAACTGGTTTGAAAAAATAATGGATCTTGGCAAAGGCACCGTTTGCGTCAGGGAAGACTTCTCTTTTTTACACAGTCCCACACTGATAAAAAGCAACAGGGTCGATGCTGTTTTTACGCTGCTATTTGAAATTTTGCTTAAACGCTTCAGCGATCCCGACGATCAATTTAAAGATGCTGTTTCGTGGATCCGAAATATCAAAAACAAGGACGACAGGGTTGCTCAATCCAACAAACTTGCCGAAAGAGGAATTCTCGAACTTCTGAGTCTGATGCGCGAATTGGAAATTGTAAATTTCGGCGAGTTTTCAAGCACTGAGAACGAACAATTTAAAAAAGAATTCTCCGGAACCCTTCATAAAATTATCGACAGGATAATTTAACCCTGTCTTTGCATAAAACGACATGGGGACTGTATTTTGTATCGGTCATCCTATACCGCGCGAAACGTTATCAATGGAGAGACACTGAATGACCCTGTTTCTACTCATATACTTCAGCATCTACGGCGGCGCACACCTGTACGCTTTTTTGAAGCTGAAGAGAGGTTTTGCCCTGGGGCTCCCTGCATATTTAACCCTTGCGATATTCATGATCCTGATGGTGGTTTTACCCATTGTCGTACGCATTTCTGAACGCCACGGGTATGAAGCTTTAGCACGCGGTTTGGCCTACATCGGGTTCACGTGGATGGGGCTGGTTTTTATCTTTATCTCAGTTTCCTTTTTCTTTGACATCTATAGGCTGCTCCATTTCCTGGCAAGGATATTGACCCAGAGACCTCTCGCGGATTTTACGCTTTCCCTCAGAAATTTCTCTACACTCGCCATTTTATTCTCTTTTGCCGTAGTGATCTATGGCTATTTCGAGGCGCTTCATATCCGGACAGAACGGGTGACCGTGAAAACAAGCAAAATACCCGAAAAGATCGGGCGATTTCGAGTGGTGCAGATATCCGACATCCACCTCGGCCTTATCGTCGGGAAATATCGGCTTAAGCGGATCCTTCGGCAGGTCAAGGATGCCCGCCCGGACATTCTGGTATCAACGGGTGATCTCGTGGATGGCCAGATGGATGATTTGGAG
>JBFESJ010000295.1:0-3648 GCA_041548585.1 Desulfobacterales bacterium
AGGCAAGGCCCATCGAAGATCCCGCCATGCGGGGAAGGACCAGGTTTTTCAGGGCAAAATAAAATGCGGAGGTGATAAAATGAAATGTAACCGCTGTTCGGAGGACATAAACACCGGAGAAGAAAGAGCGCATCATGGACAGGTTTTATGCGAAGACTGCTATATGGATGCACTGTCACCGGCCAAAACGTGCGATCCATGGGCGGTACACAGTGCCCAGTCCTTTGCAAAATCCAAAGGCGGCGCCTTGGAACTCAATGAGATCCAGCAACAAATATTGCTCATATTAAAAGAAACCGGCGGTGCCACGCCGGCGGACATCGCCGATAGACTTCAAATAAAACCGGCGGATTTGGAAAGAGAAGTTGCGGCACTGAGGCACATGGAGAAGTTAAGAGGTGAGTTGAGAGATGACAAGAAGTTTTTAATTCTCTGGTAACCCATCATACCCAGCGTCCGGGGATCACCGTCTCGCAATATTTGCATGTATTACCGTTCAGGTTATAGGTGGGCACAAAATAACCGGCTCGTTCAATCAAGAGCTTTTTGCAGTTGTGGCAATAGGTGTTATTCCCCTCCGGATAGGCGGCGTTGCCCACATAGACATAATGGATTCCTTCGGCCATTGCCAGTTTGCGGAACCGAATCAGGGTTGAAAGTGGCGTCGAAGGCAAACGGTCGAGTTTGTATTTGGGAAAAAATCGTAAAAAATGAAGGGGATAATCCGGCCCCAGATGTGTCAAAATCCATTGGCACATCTCTTTGACCATCTCGTCATCATCCACATACCCGGGAACCACCAGGTTCGTTATCTCAAAATGGACGCCCTGTTCATGCAGTGTTTTAAACGTATCCAGCACCGGCTGAAGACGTCCGCCGTTCAGTTTCCGATAGATGGCGTCGCTGTAAGACTTGAGGTTGACGTTGGCCGCATCCAGAACCTTACATAACTCCAGCAGCGGTTTTCGGTTGATATAACCGTTCGAAATCCACAAATTGGATATCTTGTTCTCTCTGGCCAGACGCGCGGTGTCGATCATGTATTCAAAAAATGTGACCGCCTCGGAATAAGTATACGCAATGGACAGACATCCGTTGCGCTGTGCGGTTTTGACGACATCTGCAGGAAAAAGCTCGTAATGGCGTACTTCGTGAGGTTTGGCCTGAGAAATTTCCCAGTTTTGGCAGTTCAAACAGCGAAGGTTGCAGCCCGTGGTGGCAATGGAAAAGGCTTTCGAGCGAGGTTTGAAATGAAAGAGCGGTTTTTTTTCAATGGGATCCACATTCACACTGCATGGATTACCATAGGTCAAACTGTAAAGGATGCCGTCCATATTGACCTTGGAACGACAAACACTGCGGTCGCCCGGTGATAGAAGGCACCGGTGAGGACAAATACCGCACATGACCAGTTTATTGTCCAGTTTTGTATAGAGAAATCCTTCGTGGGACCATTTCCACAGTGTCTCGGGCGAATCCCCTTTGAACACATGGCCACGGATATCTGCCGGACCCGATGCCACCGCTGTTTTTTCTGAAAAAGGCCAGAAAGTACTGGCAGACATAGCGCTACAGACGAGTCCGGCACCACAATAAAGAAAACGACGTCGGTTAATTTTTTTCATGGTGCCCGAAGATAATTACTAAACTCAACATCTTAAGCCCGATCAGGCCGGCTGCCGCCCAAATGATTCCAAAATAGGGAATCAAAACAACACTGGTAATCAATGTACCGAAAGCCGCTCCGATTAAATCAGCGGAGAAGGTCTGGGTCACCGCCGGAGCGTCTCCGCCTCGCAAATAAAGCGCCACCGGAAACTGGAAGCCACAGATCAGCGACACCACAAAACCGTAAAAAAGGAAAAAACTCACCGGCAAACGATAGCTTCCCTGCCTCAAAGCCACAATCAGCACACCCATCAGGAGAATCAGCAGTCCATCGGCAAGCGCCAGAGTCTGCTTGCTCCTGTAACGAAACCTCTGGCCGAACCAGGCGCCGGGTAAAAGGCCGGCTAGAAAAACGGTGACGATGAGACCGATTTGAAAATAAATATAACCGAAAAAAATTTGAAAGGCAAATATTACCAACAGCTCACTCCCCATGACGGTAAAGCCGGTGGAAAAGAGAACAAACTCTTCAGCACTGATACGAACAAGGTAAACCATGCACACCACGGCCAAGATAGCAATGAAACCGGTTGGAGAAGTGGAAAACTTGGCGAACCATTGCTGAAACATCAGGCGCATCAACTGGGGATAATCATCACGATTTTTAGGCGTTAACGGATCTATGAGGGCATTTAAGCGCTCGATTCGTTCATGGGTCAGATTGCCATAATAATAACCTTTGATATAACGAGTGGAGATATTTTTTCGAGCCAGAAGCGCCGGTATATCGGTATTGAGCGGCTGGGAACTGCAAAGGAAAAATATTTTTTGCCCCGGCAGCAACAGCACATGTCTAAAATAGTCGTTCACCGTATTATAAAGTGAAGAAAGCTTTTGACGCTGGGGTTCGGCCAAATAATTTTCAAAGCCTTTCATGGCAAAACTCAACACCCCATGTGGGGTCAGATGACGTCTTGCAAGGTCGAAAAATCTGTCGGTAAAGAATCTATTGATTTGGTATGTATCCGGCTCACTTAAGTTGACGATGATCGCATCATAGATCTTGTTCGAATCGGCCAGATAGGCTCGTCCGTCTTGATGTATAACCTTCAGGCCGGGAATTTTTTTTATCATTTTGAACCTGAATTCAACTTCAGCCACCTTTGGATCCAGTTCGACATAATCGATGGAAGCCGGACGATATTTTTCAAGCTCGGTCATCATACCGCCTTCAGCAGAAATCAAAAGAATATTCTGTACCCTGGGCAATTGGGACAGAGGATAATGAATGGTTTCTTCGGCCATGCTTAAATTCTGGGTTCCGAACATCGGGACGCCCCCTACAAACAGGGTAAACTGCTCCTGATCCTTCTGGACTTCAATCCGGCCATACCGGGATTCCTTGTAATACACCAGTCTGCCTGAAGGCTGAAGCAGTGATGCCGGTTCCAGAAATATAACGGCAATCAGAATGATAAACGTCATCCCCGTCCCCAGCCAAATAGCAATTCGAGACCTGGAAAAGTTGCGAGATAGCAGCAGGAATGCTGTTACAAGTAACGGTAAATTTGATAAAAATACTGCCTTTAAAGGCGTAACCAGAAAAACAAGGGCAAAAGAAAACAGGGCGCCTCCGGACACATCTCCCAAGTTATCAATAATGTAGATACGTGCGCCGGGATAATCCGGCTTCTCTGCCCGAATGACGAAAAGACTGTAGGGAAGAACAAAACCGATCATTAAGCAATAAGGGGCAATGATCAAAAAAGAATAACTTAACGTCGGATAAAATCCAACGGAACTTCCGTGAATGAAGAAGACATCTCTGAGAAAGCGAATGGCCAGAATTTGCACGGCAGGCATTCCTGCAAGAATCAGTGAAAGCCATCCCAGACGGTTTGCGCTGGCCGCCCGCAGGTCCCGGTTGACCCAGCGGGCCAGAATCGTGCCGATTCCACCCAGAACCAGCCAGTTGAAGAGAATCAGGGCGATGATAAACTCATTCCCCTGGAATTGGGCTAAAAATTCACGAATGATCAA
>JBFESJ010000296.1:0-3563 GCA_041548585.1 Desulfobacterales bacterium
AATCTTTGCCCCTACAGCCTCTATAACCGGTTCCATGGAGCGGGGCTCCTCGGGATTATCGAAAGTAGCGTAAGGCCGGAGGCACTGGCATCCATAGTAGGGTGCAATGTTCAGATCGATAAAAGGGTTTTTCACCCGGGAAACGATCTTTGCAGGACCTACATCATGGGCAATGACGTCAAGGAGGTGTCGGACCCGCACCTGACCGTGAAAGTGCAGCCTTTTTTCTTTTAATATGGTGTTAATTTTATCAAGAAGCTCCGGGTCTTTTCGGCTCTTTTCCCCAACCTTTTTCAAGTTCAGGTAGCACGCGCTGCACGGAACAAGAATCTCTTTGGTCCCGTCCATCTCTTCGGCCATTGCCAGGATATACGCCGGCAAAGCCAAAGAAAGGAGATGGCTGGTGGCCTCCGCAGCACTGGCACCACAGCAGGTCCAGTCCTTAAGCTCCAATAAATCCGCTCCCAGTTCCTGCATAAAGACCTGGGTGGAGGCATTGTATTCAAAGGCCGTTCCTTCCAGAGAACAACCCGGATAGTATAGGTACTTCATATTTGTCCTCCACAATAAAATCCTATTACGATTTTATAAACCGCGGCTTCGCCGCTGCAAAAGGTATTCTATCAATTCTTTTCTAACGCTTCCACTTTACGAAAGATTGCCTCTAAAGCACCGTTTCCTTTTGACGGAATCTCAAAAGAGACTTTTCCTTTGCCCATGAGTTTCATCCCCAACGGGGCAAACTGAAGCGGCATGAAAGGGTTTTTCATGGAAAGAAAATAGAGCGTCATGAACTCCATCTCTCTAACCCGGCCATGGCGGCGGACACTCTCCATAAAACTTTTGTAGAACCGGATGCTTTTCTTATAGGGTGCCAGATTCTCTTTTGCAGCGATCTGCTTGAGAGCACTCATCGTCTCGGTTAGCGGAAGCCCTCGGGGACATCGCAGTGTACAGCAATAACAGACGGAGCATAGGGAAAAGGTCTTGCTGTGAAAAATTGTCTCCTTTTCCCCCATAAGGACATTGTACCACAGCTGACGCGGCGTGAGATCCATGGCAAAGGCGTTGGGGCAAGAACCGGTGCAGGTGCCGCATTGAATGCAGGCACTTACCATGTTCCGAATTGTGGCCAAAGAATCAATGACAGGTTCGGGTACAGTTGTAGAAACCTGTTCGATTTTCATTTTCTCCGCCGGGTTCATGGCTCCCCCTTTCTTATTGTTGATTGATGATTAATGGCTCCCCGCTTTCTGATTGAAGATGGTTGATTGATGGTGTTCTGTAAATTTTATTCAAATAACCAAAGCAAAACGATTCCATAAATCGTCAATCATCAATCATCAATTTTCAATCCTATGCCGTTCCTTCAAGCGCCGAATCGATGACGTCGAACATTTGCTGGTCTAAAAACCCGGCAAGGGTCGACGCGCTGTTCGGGCAAACAGTGGCGCAGGATCCACATCCTTGACACATGGCGGCGTTGACCAGAACTTTTTCCAGTTCCAGATCGACCCTGCGAGCACCATATGGACAGGCCTCAATACACCGCTCACATAGACTGCAAAGGCTGTGGCGGACCTCTGCCACCACTTTTCCGGCAGGCATTCGTTCATACGAAAGAATCCTTAAGGCTCTTTGGGCCGCAGCTTCGGCTGTTGCTATCGATTCCGTGATGTTGCGGGGAGAATGCGCCAGGCCGCAGGCAAAAATTCCTTCTTTAAGTGAATCGACGGGTCTCCATTTCGATTCTGCCTCCTCAAAAAAGCCGTCCCGATCCAGTGTCGCTCCAAAGGATTCCGCCAGATCTTTGGGTAGTTTGGGGACAATGCCGGTGGCAAGGACAACAAGGTCGGCATCCATCTGGATCTTTTGTCCGATAATCGGTTCAACGGCTGTCACTATAACAGATCCGTCCATGGGCGTAACCTGTGGTTTTTTATCCACATCGTATGGAATAAAGATGACACCGGACTTGCGGGCCAGGGTGTAATAGGACTCGGTAAAACCATAGGTCATCATGTCCCGATAAAGAATGTATATGGCGATTTCGGAATTTTGCTCCTTGAAATGCAGTGCGTGTTTTAAGGCCGTGGAACAGCATACGCGGCTGCAATAATTCCTTGGTTCCTGCCTGGAATCGACACATTGAATCATGACAATCGACCCGAGTCGACTGGAGTCGACTGTATTTTCATGTATTTTTCTCTCCAGTTCCTTTTGGGTGACAATTGCCTCGCTTGTGCCGTAATTATAGGATGTCGTGTCAGCTTCCACTCCTCCGGTAGCAAGGATGGTCACACCATGTTCCACAGTGAAAGCGCCCTCTTCTTTGTCCTCAACAGTGGTATAAAAACGCCCGACCTGACCATGGGAAGCACGCACCCGGCTATTGGTGTGGGCCTGAATGAGAGGGTGTTTTTCCACCTTCAAAAGCGCTTCGTCTAATATTGTCTTCGTTGTGTTGCCTTCCAAGGTTCGTTGTAACCAGTTAAGGTTACCCCCCAACACCTCTTCTTGCTCGATCAGATCTACCTGAAAGCCATGATCTGCGATGGCAAGGGCTGAAGACATTCCGGCAATTCCGCCGCCCACCACCAAGGCTTTCTGAAGAATCTTTTCGCTGGACACAGGATCTGGATCAGCCCACTTAAGCCTGGCAAGCCCAGTTCCCAAAATAGCCAACACTTCACTGTTGATTTTTGATATCTCGTCCGCAGACAAAGTTTCAGATTTAAGCTTTGAGCTTTGGTCCAAAAGCATTAAATCGACCACTTCTATAAGAGCAGGATTCAGCCCCACCCGCCGTCCCAGTTCCCTGATTTTTTGGGCATACACATAGGGAAGGCAGGACCCGATTAAAATCCGGTTCGGTTTATGTTTTTCCACCCGTTCAATAAGGTTTTCCCATCCCGTGACCGTACAGGTTTGTTCTAGAAAGGCGACCTGGTCTACAGCGGGATCGACCTTGAGACATCGAACAAGTTGTTGTGTGTCGAGAAGCTTCGAAAGCAGATCACCGCAGGTGCAGACAGCAATCAGGACTTTAGGCGGTTCCTGTGAAATATCCAATAACGGCGCTTCGGGCGTAGGTTCAGGAGTAAGGCTGCCTCCGGCGGCATGAATGACACGGGATGCAGACAAGGCAGCGGCAGAAGCCTGAATTACAGATTCACTGATGTCCTTAAGGCCGGAGAAGGAGCCTCCCAATACGATTCCTTCCTTATTTGTTCGCGTGAGTGAAAAGGGTTCGGTCTGGCCGAACCCCCACTGATTGAGCGGCATTTGCACCATTTCGCCCAGAGATGTTGTACCCAAAGCCGGCCTCTGGCCCACGGAAAGTACAACCATGTCGAAGATCTCCTCTTGATGGGTGCCGGAATAATCAACATGCCTGACAACGAGATCACCGCTGTTTTCATCCTGGAAAATGGAATGGACACGCCCCTTTTCAAATCGAACGCCGTGTTCGGTTTCCGCCCGGTCACGGTACCGCTGAAAGGATTTCCCGAAGGTACGCATATCCATATAAAAGATGGCTGCTTCCAGCGCCCCTCCGGCCC
>JBFESJ010000297.1:0-3541 GCA_041548585.1 Desulfobacterales bacterium
GTCATGGCCGGGCTTGATCGGCAGCCATTCGTCGGCTTTGGTCGCCGTGGCCGACAATCTCGGTTCGACAACGGCGATGGTCGCCTTACCGATGACATCTCCCCAAACACTGGAGTAATAGGACACCTGTCGGTTGGCTGCCACGGGGTCCGCACCCCATATGAGGATATACCGTGAATTGGTGACATCGTATTGCCGGTAGTTCCAGTATCCTTCAGTATAATAGGGGCCGAACTTTTCAGCCTCGGCACAGATGGCGCTGTGGGAAATATTGTTGGGAGAACCGATGATCTTTGTCATTCGGTCATACAGTACATCTCGCATATACGAGTAGCGACCACGCATCAGCATGTATTTGTGGGTTTCATTGTTCTTTCTGAGCTCCATGATCTTGTCGGCGATGGTGTTGAGCGCCTCATCCCAGGAGATAGGAACAAACTTCGGATCCTCATTGCGTCCTTTTTTGGGATTTGTTCGTTTCATGGGAGTTTTAATGCGATCCGGGTCATACACTTGCTGCAAACCCAGATGGGACCGGGGACATCCTTCACCATTGTTGACTTTTGAGTTGGGATTTCCCCTGACCTTCACGGCCCGGCCGTCGATGACATAGACCTGCTTGGCGCACCAGGAAGTGCATCCCTGGCAGGTTGAGGCCTTCCATTCTCCCATTTCACCAGGCGAGATCTCGCTGGTGGCTGCTAAGGCTTTGAGCGAGGGTTTTAGGCCTCCGAGCACAAAGGCGGTGCTGGTCGCCGCTGTGGTTTTCTTCATGAACGATCTCCTTGTCATTACAAAATCGCCAAGAAAACCATTCACAAAAAGTTGAATTTTGTTTTTGTCATTTTTCATATGTCCTCCATTTGGTTTCTATTATTGAAATGGATACGGGTAAATTTTGTCTTTAAAGCTATGTTCTACAGCGATGTGGTATCAGTTGTCTGGAATATTTTCCTCTTCGTAAACACTTTTGACCCAGAATAAAAGCTCATCCGGATCGACCGGTTTGTTGAGGCATGCATAAATGTGATGTTGGATCGCATCCTGAAGTTCGGGGTGAAACCGTTTCGCCGATTTCATCATGGTCATTAATTTCGATATTCAAATCCAAAGGAATCGATTTTTAAATCACTCGGGTTTGGGATGTATTTAAAGGATTACTGGTGTTGTAATATTCCCAAATCATGCCGTCCACGGCAGCACCGTCCACCAAAGATCTGGCAACGGCGAGTATTGAATTATCATGACTGTTTGTATACGTTACATTTTATAAAAAGATTTTCGGTTTCTTTCCCATCTTGGCCAGCCAAAATAAAGGACCCATCGTACCGGTATTCGATGCCGGATCCTGAATCCTGGCATATGCGATTATATTCGAAAGATCTTTCCGAAGCTGCTTCGAAGTATGCCCGGCATTAAGCTCGAGGCGATTGGCTTTGATAAAGATCATCTGCATATGGTGATGTCGATACCACCGAAATACAGTATTGCATCTGTCATGGGAAAACTAAAAAGCCAATCGGCGTCACAACTACGTAAAGCGTTTCCTTGGTTGGCTAAGGTGTATTGGAACGAAAACATAGTATGGTCGCCGGGCTACTTTGTAAGCAGCGTAGGCGTCGATGAAGAAACGATTATTAAATACGTTGAACTTCAAGGACGCCAGGATTCAGGTCAGCTTCAGCTGAAGCTGTAACGAATTTAGGACCCCGGGCATGCCCGGGGGTATCTATACACCATATGTTTTCCGTTGAATGAATTGAATCTTGTAATTTAGATGGTCGCCGATATAGCTAAGCAAATTCCGATAGGTTGAAAAGGTTTCTTTTGAATAGACCATCGCCGATACAGCGACTTTCAGCGTATGTTCTTTGTCATTTAAAGATGTGGATTTTTCTATTTTGCTGGTGTTGGAGAAATCGACCGGCGAATAACCGGCATCACGGCTGCATACAGAAGAAAGGAGCATGATCATTGCAACAGATGGACCCAGACATAAAAAATGCTTTTTTGCAACTGGAGATTGGGGTTCCATGGTTTATCTCTATAAACATGATGGATTTAATGAAGATATAGAGGACCAAATTTTATATACCCAATTAATTGAGACCACATTGTGTAATATTTGTCAACTCATCTTTGTCGACCAAGCAAGAATTATTTTTAGACGCAGGTGGAATTTGCTGTAGACAATTTGAAAAATAAAAACAGGTGTCGTGAAAACGAATCATTTGTGGAGACTTACTCATAGTTCTAAAAACGCGTTTGTCACTTCCTGATACTTTGGCTTAAGTATGTAATTGTCATCGAGGATATCGGCGAGGCGAGCCCGGGTGAGCAGTTCGTTGATGTTTCCAACTGAGGCTTCGAGCTCCATTGCCCACTTTTCAATCGTTTTCCGTCTTTCCAAAAAACTAAGGCCCTTAAGTATAGAAAACCGTTCGGGTTCCTTTAGTGTTCGTTGAAAAATCGATTTTACCGTTTTTTGGGGAACGTGAATCGCATCGATAAACCGTGCAAATTCATACACGGCATTCGGAAACGTCTCAAGTTTGTCCCGCAATTCCTTGATCCGCTTGAATCTAAAATCCATATCACCATGAATCATTTCCCGGTCAAATTCGCCGTTCGGATATTCTTCTCTAATTTTAGCGAGCAGATCAAAACATTGCTTAAGCTGAAATTTTGTTTTGGTGCTCATGGTGAATACTCGAAAATATCCGTTTACAATATTGCTGAGCTTTTTTTTGTGGTTTTCAAACTTTCTGGAATTTGATCCAAAACCGACTTGAGTCCGGCAACAAATCAGCTTGGATTGAAAACAACATCTTTATAATTTTCCATATGTGGCATAAGATTTTTTCAAAATTTCAATGGGATGCAACACTTTATACGGAGTCGTCTGGTTAAATTGGAGCCGGCAGCTCAAACAGTCCGTTACCAGCCATTGCGGATCGACATCCTTGATTTTTCCAATCAACCGGCTTCCCATCTTTATGGAGGTTTTGTGAAATTTACGTTTAAACCCCATGATTCCTCCCATTCCGCAGCAATAAAATTCTCCCTGGATCGGTTCTGTGGTCATTTCCGGTATCAAATCCAACAGTTCCTGATACGGCCTGCCGATGTTTTGTTCTCTCAAATGACAGGGCGGGTAATAGGCCGACCGAATCGATATCGGGCCGAACGTGGTTTCAAGTTCTCCGGCAACATGAAGATTTCTTAAATATTCTCCCAGATCATAGGTGTTTTCTGCGACCATAATCCGTTTTTGAGGATCAATGGAAGAAAAATACCCTTCATCTTTTAGGAGTCCTTTGTAAAGGGATTTTTTGAGCATAATAAATGTGTTATCTCCCGGGTTGGCGGTTTTACCGTCTCCGGGAATCTTCATGTAGTGTTCATCGGCACCGACAGCATCCTGGTATTCGTCGGAATAATAGGCCCCTTCCTTGAGTATGTCTTTGAGCATGAACCCGCATGTGGGGCATGAGCAGACGATATCGTACCCGTCTTTCACCACGTCTGCCAGACGATCGAC
>JBFESJ010000298.1:0-3502 GCA_041548585.1 Desulfobacterales bacterium
ACCGACAGGGGGTATTTCACTTGGGCGAGATAAGCTTCCAAATCTTTTACCAGCCACTCGGGCATTTCTGCCTTTAAAAATGCGTCCGTAATTTCTTCATTCTCAAAGGTCTGGGTGGCAAAATATTTTAGGCCGTTCAGCTTAATAAAAGAATCGAATCCATCCGTACTCACCACCAGTGTCTTTGGAATTTCGATGGTTATTTCGGGATATTTTTCGAAAATTTTAGGATTCTGTTGGAGCAGGGCGGACATAAACGCCAAACTCCGGGCCTTTCCTCCCAATGATCCTTGGCCGATTTTTACAAAGTCCATCACATCTGCATCGAAATTATGGCTTTTGAACTGAGCGACGACGCCTTTTTGACGCCACTTTCTCAGCGCATGAATGTTGGCGATAATATAATTTCGCATGTCATGGGTGGTTGCAAAATCAGAGGGTTTAACTTCACGGAACATGGAAGCAAGGGGAATTTCCGAACGAGACATAATCCAGTTGGAAAAGTGGTTTCGTTGGGCGTGATAATGGAGTGATTCATCGGGTACCTGACCCACCTTTTCCTCGAGCGCACGAAGGTCATGCGCTCGATCAATTTCCGTGCCGTCCGGCATCCTGAAAATAAAATCACCAAATCCTAAATAGTTCATAAAAAAATCGTGTAATTCTTCCAGAAGATTTGGAGAATTCTTGTCCAGAAAAACAGCCGGAATTAAATCTGCTTTTGCTTTATTGGATGATTTCGAACTCATCAAGAGGAGAGGTAGATCAGGGATTTCTTTTCTCATTTGCAAAAGTAACCGATACCCTGCATCATCGATCAGCTTTCCATTTTTTGGGATGCGGGTATCCGATATAATGCCGAAAAGAAATGAACGGAACTTCTGGCACAACTCCATGGCCTCCTCATAGTTTTCCGCCAACAGAATTTTGGGTCTGGCCCGCATGGTGAGCAGTCGGTGTTCTTCATTGACACCCACTTCAAGGACAGCCTGGGTTTGTTTTACGACTTCTTTGTAAATCAGGGGCAGAAAAGAGGAGTAATAAACCGGTGAATCTTCAACCAGAATGAGTACTCGGACCATTGCTTTCTGAGTGTCGGATTCAACATTCAGGCGGTCTTCCGCATTTTTAACAAGGGCCAACAACAGATCGGAATTTCCGGACCAGATAAAACTTTTGTCAATCCCTTTAAGATTTTTATTTTTCGGGAAGGGATAAATTTCTTTGGGGTTGTGAGCCAGTAAAATCACAGGAAGATTCGGGTTGACTTTCTTAATTTCCTGGCCCAGTGAAAAAGCGTCCATGTCATCTATATTCGGCATGGTTAGAACCATATCGAATTTTTTTTTATTTAAGAGATCCAGCGCTTCTTTGGCTGAAGACGTCCGTGTGACCCTTGGGGGTAGACTAAGGTTTAATCCGCTGTACTCATTTATAATCCTTGATGCAGGGCTGCCGTCTTCTTCCATTATGAACGCATCATAGGGACTGGAAACAAATAAGATCTCACGCACCTTGTTTGACATCAGCTCGTGAAAAACTTTTAGATGTGAATAAAATTCACTGGGTATTTGATTGTATTCTTGAAGCATCCTTTTTTCCGATTTGATGTTGATCAGGATAGTCGCGAGAAAAATATTTCCAGGGGTAGATAGGAGCCACCAGAGACAACCTTAAAGCGTCTCTGGTGACAAGTCTATCGCAATTTAAATATTTTATCAAGAATCGATTATCTTGAGGGCTTCTTCCCTGTAAGCGTCCATGACGTATTGGGTGCCTGTGATTTTGGCACATTCTTCGGTCAGTGAAAATATGTCATCTCGACTGATGTATTTGACGGCCCAGTTTCTGGATCCGGCCATTATTTGTTGAAGTCCAACCTTGATTTTATCAACGGCGCTAAAAATCCCGACTGCACCCAAAGGAAGACGTTCGGCTTCCGAACCGTATTTTTCTTTTAAGACCTCATAATTCATGAATATTTCTTCTTTGGTGGATCCAAATCTCGATACCGTCGGAGGAAGTCCACCGTCTTCTCCTCGCAGCCATTTTTCGGCGTTTTTACCCACCATGCCCGGGATCATTAACGCACGGCCCATGCATACGGCCTTACAGTAAGGTGCGCCCAAGGCCAAAGCCTTAAACACGTGATCCTCTGAAGAAAAACCACCGGCAAATGCTATGTCCGGGGGCCGGTTTCCTCTTTGGGCCAATCGTTCACACAACTCATAGGCCATGGAGTGAAGATATATCGATGGGATCCCCCATTCGGCCATCATTCGCCACGGGCTCATTCCGGTGCCTCCGGGTGCACCGTCAATGGTCAAAAGGTCAATGTCGGCGTCGCTGGACCAGCGTATGGCCATCGCGAGTTCTCTCATCGGATATGCGCCTGTTTTCAGGGTGATACGTTTGGCACCGAGCTTTCGCATCCTTTCAACCTCATTCATGAAGCCTTCCTGATCAATGAATCCGAGACGCGAGTGTCTCTCAAATTGTTTCAGAGGACCGGCTTTAAAAGCAGCCTGAAAAGCGGGTTTTTCCGGGTCCGGTGTAACAATATAACCACGTTTTTTTAATTCCAGCGCACGGCTTAAAGAGTTGACTTTAATTTCACCACCGATACACTTGGCGCCTTGCCCCCATTTCAGTTCGATGGTTTCCACCCCGAGCTTGTCAATCACGTATTCTGCGACGCCATTACGGGTGTCCTCAACATTCATCTGAACAAGGATATCCCCATAGCCTTCATGATAACGACGATATTCTTTTACACGGCGGTCCATTTCCGGAGATTTTATAACTTTGCCGTTACTGTTGAGTTCCAACTCAGGGTCAATTCCACATACATTCTCTCCACACACCAGGGTGATACCGCTGATTGCAGCCCCTATGGCAAAATGTTCCCAGTTTCTACGGGCAATATCCGTACTGCCGAGGGCGCCGGTAAAAATTGGCACTTTCATCTTCACTTTATCGGTGACACCGAAAGATGTTTCGGTATCTACTGCCGGGAATGTTGCTTTATCTGGATCGGGGTCCACGCCTTTCGCCCCCAGTGCGTATCCCATAATATTAAGGTGAGAGTAATCAACTGGATAGTCTTTATCAGCACCGGCAGTGACTCTCCCGAAAGGCTCCGGATAAAGGAGTTCACGTCCACGGAATGTGGCCCTGAACAGATCGCAATTGCCCTTGCAGCCATCAATGCATCGGCTGCAGATACCTGATTGGGGAGCAACGTTTCTGGATCGGTTTTTTGTTTGTAAAGCTTCATTGGCATTCGGTTGATGTAAATTCATAACTATTCTCCTTATAGAGTTTTAATTGAAAGACAAAGGCGTCTTCCCCGCTGGGAAAGACGCCTTTGTCTTTCATATTCTATTCAAATAATTTAGCACACCATTGTGCAAACCTTAAACGATACTAATTTTATAGTTAGCGTTTTTAGCAATACTTATTAAATTGTCAAGCAATTTTTTTTAATAAATAAAAAATAACC
>JBFESJ010000299.1:0-3483 GCA_041548585.1 Desulfobacterales bacterium
AATATCACAGCGAAGAAACACGATCTTCTGCAAAGCTTCGGCTACTGAGAGAAGAGGATGATTAATTTAAAAGTGGTATTTTTCATCGACATCTGAACCCTGGTAATACGCCGGCCAGACGTCCGACGTTTTCTCCACTCGGAGATCAACAATAAAAAGGAGGAAGCATGCGCTTTCTCCTTTTTATTTAGACCGGCGTCTCCCGGTTTCCAGAGGCTGATCGAAGAGAGTTGGCAAAAGGTTTTACGAAGAACGGAAAACTTTGGATAATCTCGATTTTCGAGACGGTCGTATCAAAGAGTAACGATTGAAGCGTAATTGGTGATAGCTGGAATATTTTCCAAATATCATGTCCAAAAATATCTGATCTAACCGGAACTTATCACAAAACGCTGGTTGTGGTGATTTTTTTATCGATCACCGGATCTACTGTCCACAGACCTTTGGTTGTCCGTCATAAAAGGTATACGTCAGATTTTGATTATGTTCCGTTTTTGACTTTCTCTTGGCAGACACCGCAAATATTGCAAGATTCCATAGGGCAAGGAGGCGATGTTTTACCCTGAAGGGCTCTGTTGTATTCGGTTTTGAGAAAAGATTTTCTGATGCCGTGATCGATGAAGTCCCAGGGGAGCAATTCATCCAAGGAACGCTCCCTGAGAACATAAAAGTCAGGGTTTATGGGAGAAGATTTAAAGGTTTTGGGCCAGTTTCCTTGGTTTTTATTCAACAGCAACAATATTTCTGCAACCTTGCGGTCCCCCCGTGACAGAAGTGCCTGAATGTAAGCCCATCTCGGAATATCCGCATGGACACGAACATTTGCTACCCTTTTCAGCCCGTTTTTGATTTTTTTTATCTTCTCTTTAAGCAGATGAACATCATCCATCTTCACCCATTGAAAAGGGGTGAACGGTTTGGGAACAAAACTGTTTAGACTTACAGTGATTTCACCCATGCGTTTTTTGGCCCGGCTCGATTTGAGGAATCGATGCTTGATTTTCTTGCAGAGTGTGACAACGGCGTCGACATCGTCCATGGTTTCCGTGGGAAGACCAACCATAAAATAGAGCTTTAGGTTGGGGATGCCGGCGGCAACAATCTGTTCGGCAGCATTCAGGATGTCGGTTTCGCTGATGCCTTTGTTAACAACATTTCGCATCCGTTCTGATCCGGCATCCGGGGCAATGGTGGCGGTTTTGGTTTTACTTTTTTTGAGTGTTGACAGGAGTTCGGGCGTTAAAGCGTCCGCTCTAATGGAGCTGAAAGATATTCGGGCGTCTTTTTCAAGTTCCCGGCCGCAGATTTTATTCAGATCCGGAAGATCCGACACAGCAGCACCGACAAGTCCTATTTTATCCGTCTTTTCAGCCCCCTGTTCCATGCATTCTTTCAAAAGCGAAAAGGGCCTGAATCTTGGCGGTCTGTAAACAAATCCTGTACCGCAAAATCTGCAACCATGCGGACATCCCCTGCTGACTTCTATGAGAAACGTATTGTCAAAAATGGTATCGGGTGTGATGACCGGACTACAGGTGGGAATCCGGGAAAGATCTTTCAGATACTGGCGTTCAACTTTGTCCGGCACGTCGGATATCGGTTTAAATGAACCAATGGTTCCATCTGAATTGTATTCAGCCCTGTATAATGATGGAACATAAACGCCGGGAACATCTCGGGCAAGTGTATTTAAACACGATATTCTGTCTTGGGCCAAGAGCTCATGTGAAACAGTATCGAAAAATCGAGGCAAAATGGCTTCCGCTTCACCGATGAGAAAACAGTCGATAAACGGCGCCAATGGTTCTGGATTTAAGAAAAAAGCGACTCCCCCTGCAATGACGAGAGGGTGGGGGATTCCTCTGTCTTTGAATACCAGGGGGAGTTTTGCTTTCTCAATAATTGTAAGGAGGTTGGGGTAGTCATTTTCATATGAAACTGAAAAAGCGATAACGTCAAATTCTGAAATGAGATTCCCGGACTCTATGGTGGTGATGCGTTCTGTCTTACCCGAATCGCCATCGTCCGGAAAAAATGACCTTTCACATACGACATTCTCAAATGTATTGATGAGTTCATATACTGCCTGAAAGCCGAGATTGGACATTCCAACGTGATATGTGTTTGGATAAACCAGAGCGACCTTGATTCGTCCGTTCCATTTTTTACGGATAACGCCGGTTTCGGAATCCGTAATGTTCTTACGGAATTTATGGGTTGTCCATGTCATGGATAATTAATCGTGAACGTCTAAAAGTAAAAACATTACACATAAGCGACTAATCTGCCTTTCTTCGTAAAAATGTCGGAACATCCAGATTCGCAAGGTCGGCATTATCGATGACAATACCCCTGTACCCTCTGTAGGTAGCGCCTCTCGATTCACCCACTGCGTGTTTTCGACGAATAAATGTCGGTTCATCATAATCTACGGCATCGTTTATATCGTCCGGTGTGATATCTCTAACCTTGCCTCTGAGTTCATTTTTTATGCTGGTGTCAGGCCCTGAATTGATTCCGGTAGCAATGACAGTAACGCGCATTTCATTACCAATGCTGTCATCTACAGCGGTTCCCCATATAATGTCGGCATCCTCACCGACTTCATTGTATATCCGATCGGAAGCCTCGGTCATCTCTTCCATTGTCAAATCGGTGTTACTGGTGATGTTCATTAAAACACCCTTAGCGCCTGAAATGGAAATATCTTCCAATAATGGATGGGATATGGCCCGCTGAGCAGCCTCCAGAGCACGATTTTCTCCACTTGCGATGCCGATGCCCATGATGGCCATGCCTGCTTTGGACATAATCGTTTTAACGTCGGCAAAGTCAAGATTGATCAGCCCCGGCATCATAATAAGATCCGTAATCCCTTTGACGGAATGGAGCAGCACCTCATCCGCTTTTTTGAACATATCGATCATTCTGGCATTTTTGGATGCAAGGCCCCTTAGCCTGTCGTTGGGGATGGTGATCACCGTATCTGCCACTTTCTTGAGGAATTCAATTCCTTCTTCAGCCTGTTTGGCTCTTTTTCGGCCTTCAAATGAAAATGGTTTTGTCACCACCGCCACCGTCAAGACATCAATTTCTTTGCAGAGTTCAGCAATGACCGGAGCAGCCCCTGTTCCGGTGCCGCCTCCGAATCCTGCCGTGATGAACACCATATGACTGCCATCGAGTGCGTTTTTGAGAGCTTCGGCATTTTCCAGTGCCGCTTCCCGTCCGATTTGAGGGTTGGCGCCGGCCCCGAGTCCCTGTGTGAGCTGTTCCCCGATCTGCAGTTTAACCGTTGCCTTGGAAATCTCAAGGGCCTGGGCATCTGTATTGGCGGCGATAAATTTCACACCCTGAAGCTTGGAGTCGATCATGTTGTTGATCGCGTTTCCACCGGCGCCCCCAACACCAATAACCATGATCTTTGCAAAATTTTCATTTTCTACCAAAGTAAACGTCATTTCCCCCACCTCCTGTAAAATA
>JBFESJ010000300.1:0-3455 GCA_041548585.1 Desulfobacterales bacterium
AATTGTTTTTTCAATAAGGGCCTTGACAACACCAAGACCGTCTGAGTTGTATCCGGTTAAAACACCTTTCCGATTGATGATGGTATTCACGGCCCCGATTTTTTTCGCTGTATCATCCAGTTCGTCAAGAAAATCCATTACGGAAACCTTGTGAGGAATCGTAATGCTGGCGCCTTTAATTCCAAGGGCTTTTATTCCGACAACGGCTTTGCCGATATCTTTTACCCGGAAAGCTAAATATACGCCGTTGTATCCCAGCTCTGAAAAGGCGGTATTGTGCATCAGCGGCCCCAAACTATGGGATACAGGATCTCCAAGTACCGCAAAAAGGATTGTGTCAGAATTTATTCTCACTTTTTACAATAATCTTATTAATTTTCATGCAAGATTCGGGTTCTATTTTTCCGTGATAGACTCTTCTATTTTCATGCCAAAATGTCTGGCGCCCTCTTCCATGGCCACCAGAATCTTGTCGCCGGGAGATAGGTTCACTACCGACAATGCTTTGCCTTCAGGATCGGTCAGACGTATGGTTTCCGCATTTTGAACAATGGTTGTCATCTCTTTGCCACCGGCAACAGCCTTTACCAGCATAAGCGGGCGTTTCTCGATCTTCAAACGACCTACAATTCCGGTAGTTGTATCCCCCTTAAAATCTACGATCAGTATCGGGTCTCCGGCTGAAAGCTCCGAAAGATATCTTGTTTTTCCCCCTGGAACCCTGGTGTATGAGTGCACCGGTCCAGCATTGACCCGAAACGGCCTGGGAGAAACATAAGGATTTGATATGCTTTCAGAATGAATTAAAAAAAGTGCATTACTGCTATTTCCCACCAACATCCCCTGCCCCATGCCCATGGATGTGCATGTATCCACACAAACCCTGTCTCCCATCCCCACGGGTTTAACTTTGATAACTTCTGCGGTCTGAAGCGCGATTCTATCCCCCCTTGAATGAAACCATGAGAGCACTTTCTTGAGCTCGGTTATATCGTCTGCGTGGTAAACAACATGTCCCACGCCTTTTTCAAGAATACCGAAAGCAGTTTCCATCTCTTCAAGGTTTCGCACCTGGGCAATAACGTCCGCACCTTTTGCAATGAGATTCTCAAGGGGAATGATTGTCCAGTCACTGCATTGAAGAATGACCTGTTTTTTCTGACTGAGTTTGACAATTTCGTCCTCATCTTCACCACTTTTTATGATAAAAACAACAACATCTCTATCAAGTTTTAAGTCACCATCCTCAGAAATGGTCTGTATCCTTCCCAAAGCTTTCGCTTTCTCTGAAAATCCCTTTGGAAGCATGATGCCGTCGACACCGCCCTCAAGTGCGGTGGTCACGATTTTCTTGTCCCATGGATCCACCTTTACCCATATTTTTCGCATCTCATTATTTCCTTCTATTCTAAAATGCCCAGAGCCTCTTCTACGCTGCTGCCGCCATGGACGATGGATGAAATTGCCTTTACCATGCTTGTCGGATCCTTATGCTGAAACACATTCCGACCGATGGAGGCACCGGCTCCTCCGGCCTCAATAGAGCCTTTTACCATTTCGAGTATCTCCCGATCCGAGTCCATTTTAGGTCCTCCGGCAATGACCACCGGAATCGAACACCCTGACACCACTTCTTTAAATGTATCCACAGAACCGGTGTACGACACCTTGACAATGTCTGCACCCATTTCATTGCCCACACGCGCAGCATGTTTCACTACATTCACATCATACTCGTCTTTAATCTTCTCTCCTCTGGGATAAATCATGGCAAGCAGGGGAAGTCCCCAGATTCGGGCTTCGTTGCTGACTCGACCAAAATCGCGCAGCATCTCTTTTTCCTGGCCGTTTCCGAGATTGACATGGATGGATACCGCATCGGCGCCAAGCTTGATCGCCTCTTCAACAGTGCAAACAAGTGTTTTCACGTTGGGATACGGTGAAAGGCTCGTGGAAGCGGAGAGATGAATGATCAGACCAATGTCTTTACCTTCTCCTCGATGCCCTTCACCCACAAGCCCTTTGTGCTCCACGATGGCATTTGCCCCCCCTTCCGCCACTTTCTGGATAGCATCCTTCATATTCTTCAGTCCGTCGATGGGACCCATTGAAATTCCGTGATCCATAGGAACTATGACCGTTCTTCGGGTGTTTCGATTAATGATTCGTTCCATACGGATTCGTTTACCTAAATATGTCATGTTGTCCGCCTCCTTTTCCCACGAAAAAAGGCCGTGAAATTTTTCCACGGCCCTTAAATTAAAAAACCGTGGGATGTTCGATCTACCCACGGTTTTTTCGCTTTGCAAGTTGTTCTTGTATCAGCGCACCTCAGGCAGATCGGTACTAAAAAAATACCAATAATAAAAATAATAGCTGCCTGTTTTTTTATGCACCATTTATTTTCCTTGATTCAATTGATTTGGAAACCCTCTTAACTTATAGATTTTTTAATGTCAAGACTTTTTTATACGCTAAATTGGAACCGCTGCTTTATATAAAACAGCATCCCCTTTAATACTGTATTTTTTTACTACTGCGGGTACCAGTATCGACATCCCCTTTTTAATGTGAACGCTCTTATTCTCGGCAAGGTCGACAACAACGGCATCTCCATCCGTGCAAAGCAGTATTTCAACGCACCTTTTATCGGGGCTATAATAGTTCATATCCTTTTTTACCTCAACAACCGACAAGGAAAACTCTTGGGCATGACTTTCATATTGATATTCACAGGGGTTGATTTTTTCCATTTTAAGGATGTTAACGTCACGTTCTTCAAAATTGAGAACATCCAGAAGCTCTTTAACATCAACATGTTTTGGCGTCAGGCCGCCCCGCAATACATTGTCTGAATTCGCCATTAATTCTATGCCGACTCCATCCAGATAAGCGTGAAGTGTTCCGGCCGGAAGGAACATGGCCTGACCCGGTTCCAGACAAATCAAGTTCAAAATTATGGGAGATAAGACACCGATATCCGACGGATATTCTTTATGCAGATCGATGATCCACTGATACGCAGTATTTTTGTCTTTCAACTGATCTGCATGTTTAACGGCATCTCTGATGATCTGCTTTTGTGTCGTGCGATCCGTGATCATCATGGCTTTAAAAAATTCTTTTAACCCTCTGGAATCCGGCTGCTGCCGAAAGAAGTCGAAATCTTTTTTTAAACCCTGCGGGCATATTTTGCCCATAAGGGAAATCATGTCGGGAATTTTTCGAAAACCGTTCAGCGCCCAGAAAAAGGTCAATGCGCAGATACACTCGGGTTTGTGGTTGTCATCTTTGTAATTTCTATTGGGCGCATCCAAAGGAATTCCTAGCCTGTTTTCCCTATCAAAACCTTCACTGGCCTGCCCCAGACTGGGATGGGCCTGGATGGAAAGCGGTTTCGCGGCAGCAAGCACCTTAAATAGATAGGGAAGGCTGTTTTGATATTTTTGAGCAAC
>JBFESJ010000301.1:0-3445 GCA_041548585.1 Desulfobacterales bacterium
CCCTATTCGTAAAGCGCCCTCGCCATATTCACCACCGATTCCAAAACCAGCCTTGTAAACGCTGGGGAACACCAGGACACCTTTGGCTGTTTTTAAATACGCCTTGGCACCTTTAACATTATTGTAAAAGTTTTTCAGGGTAACATCAACGCTTACATTAATCTCTTTTGCAGTGGCGGCATAAGTTTCGGACGACTGAAATACCATTAGGCATAAGGCCATGAGGGGTATGATGGTAAACATTATCAAATTCCTGCCCCTGATACCTGCTCGTATAGACTTCATCTTATTATCCCCCTTCATTAACGTTTCATTCGCAAAAAAGCCATTATTTCGCCGTTTCAATATTTCGGTTCCGGATCAATCGATGGTGCTTCTAAAGAGAATGATGAATGCAAAATTGATGCAAAAGTTAAAACTTCATTTCAGAATAAAATATTTTCTTATATTATAGTTGGTTAGATTAACATCATGCATTGTAGAAAAACGGTGTTTGACAATTTTTGTCAAAAAAAGCGCCATTTTTTAACATAATTTAACAATTTTGGACCCCCGATCCCTTGCCTGTTGAAGCGTAGCGGAAATCCCGTCCAGCGGGGTCGGAGCGAAGTTTACCATGTGAAACTGGTTTGTATTTTTCTGTTTAACTGTGGCGTAGATCCCGATTTATCGGGGACACCCGAACCCTGAACCCTGAACCCTGACAAACCCGGTTCGAGATTTTCCAGCGAAGCTGTTGCAACGTTCAACAGCATCCGCTATACTTTTATTTTGTTTCTGCAGACCCGGTCTGTGTTGAAAAACTGCATAACGGATAAATTTCCATTGGGCCATGGTCTTGAACATCCGGATATTATGAACGAAGAACAAATTGAAAAACTGTTGGAAAAATGGGGAGAAAAAAAAGAACCAAACCACAAGAAGTATCCGCTCCCTGTTTTGGTATCACTCGGTTACAAGATCGGGCAACAGTGGGCAAGCCATCGAGAAAGGGGTGAGCTGCTTTCTCGATTTGAAGAATTCTATAAAGACTGGACCAATGATCAACTCACAAACCGAAGATACAAACTGCTGTATGAAGAATTAGACCCTGCTTCGATTATCGCTGAAATGTCCGATACGTTAAACCCGGCACTGGGTGACCCCCATGTTGCCGCAGCCATACTGGAGCACTTTCACCTGTTTGAAAAAGGAATTGTCTGGGGCATTATGTCAGCGATAAAGAACATCATTCTATAGATTCTTATAAAACAGGATGCGAACATGAACAAACGGAGGCGATTTCTTAAAATATCGCTTGAATTCATTACGGGAATGGGTCTTTTGCTCAGCCCTTTCTTTTCGTGGATTCGACACGTTCACGGCAAGATTAAAAAAATTATCTTGCCGAAAGATACCCCGCAAGAAGAGCTCCCCTTCAAAAATCCAGCCGAGTTGGACACCCGCAATCTGGATATTACGCCCCTGGAAGATTTCAAGACCATGGGAATCACCGATCAGAAGACGGATCTCGACACCTGGCGCCTTAAAGTTGAAGGACACGTTGAGGTGCCGTTACGTCTGACGTATTCACAGATTTTCACCCTTCCGAAAATCGTACGGGATGTCCTCTTGATTTGTCCGGGAATTTTTTCCAATCACGGCCGATGGAAAGGAATTTCAGTGAGCGCGCTGCTCCAAAAGGCCAAAGTGACAGATAAAGGGTCTTTCGTTAACTTTAGAGGTCCGGAAGGGATTTATGAAAAAGTAGAAGGATTTCCCCTCAAGGATGTCCTTTCCAATAAGATCTTTTTAGCCTATGCGGTAAACGGAAAACCCCTTCCGCAAAAGCATGGTTTTCCCTTGCGTGTCGTGGCGGAAGACCGTTTTGGATTTACCTGGGTAAAATATGTGCATAAAATTACTGTGGACTAGACATTTTATTCCCCGATCCCGCCTCCGCCGATCGAAGATACCGCGTGCGGTGAGGCGGGCAAGCCCGCCACACTGAAGGCGGGCAAGTCCTGGTCCCTGACATCCGGTATATAAAAATGACGCTTTCCCATAACATTCTGGTACTAAACATCGGCTCTACCACGACCCGGGCTGCCGTTTTTGAAAACGATCAACCCAAATTTCAGGAAACCATTGCCCATGGACCCGAACTGACCGGACCTTTAAGTGAATACATGGCGCAGTTTCCCGTGTACCTGGAACATGTCAAACAATTTTTGGCCGATCATCACATGGATGTCGGCCGGCTGGATATCATCGTCACCCGGGGCGGCCTGACCGCACCGATCTCTTCAGGGGTGTATCTGATCGATAAAAGGATGTGCGATGACCTGCGTTCAGGGAAATACGGTCAACACCCGACCAACCTGGGCCCTTTGATTGCCCATGATTTGGCCGGGCCGGCCGGTCTCCGGGCCGTGATTGTGGACAGCCCCAGTACGGATGAATTTCACGATCTGGCGCGGATTTCCGGCACCCCGGAAATTGAAAGAAAGAGCGCTTTTCATGCCCTGAATCAAAAGGCCGCCGCCGGAATGGCTGCCCAAGACATGGGTATCTCTTATGAAAAGAGCAACATGGTGGTGGCTCACCTGGGCGGCGGCATTACCGTGGGTGCCCATTGCCTGGGCAAGGTCATCGACAGCACCATCGGCGTCGGGGAAGGGGCGCTCACACCGGAACGAAGTGGAACCTTGCCCCTCATGACCGTGCTTCGGCTGCTGGAATCCGGCCGATTGAGCCTGACAGATTTGCGCCAAAAGCTGACATCAAAAGGGGGATTGCTGGCCTATCTGGGAACCGGCGATATGCGCCGGGTGGAAACCCAGATCCGGCAGGGCCATGAAAACGCACGGCTGCTTTTAGAGGCCATGGCCTACCAGATTGCCAAGGACATCGGGGCCATGAGTACCGTTCTTCATGGGAACGTCGACGCGATAGTGTTGACCGGCGGTCTGGCCAATTCTGCCATGCTGGTGGACGCGATTGCCGACCGGGTCAAATTCATTGCGCCGGTAAAGGTCTTTCCCGATGAGCAGGAAATGCGTGCCCTTGCTGCCGGTGCCCTCAGGGTGCTTGCCGGCACGGAAGCAATCCAGCAGTATCGTTCGCTGGAATGAGTTCTAAAAGCAAAGGAGATTAAGGACCCATGGGGTCAAGGCTTGCCCGCCTGTGCAGTGTGGCGGGCTTGCCTGCCTTGGACGCTCTTCTCCAACTAAATTGGAGAAGAACCAAAAATTATAAAGCGCCAACTGGAGTGAGTCGCCATGCCAGAAGAAATTTATCAAAAGCTTGCAAAACATCTGGATAACCTGCCAGGCGGATTTCCACCTTCCAATACCGGCGTGGAATTTCGTATTCTAAAAAGACTATTTACACCTGAAGAGGCCGAATTTGCACTTTATTTTACCTTGATTCCTGAGGAAAGCAGCGTTGTGGCACGGCGCGCAAA
>JBFESJ010000302.1:0-3416 GCA_041548585.1 Desulfobacterales bacterium
ATATGGACCACGAGCATCCGTTTTAATCTTGATATCACCCGAACGGAAAAGGGATTGCTTGAAAAGCTGAATACCGTATTAAGACGACATCCGGGTTCTTGCCAGGCCTACATTCACTTGCTGAATCCGGATAAAACAGAGACCGTTATCGCCCTATCTGATAAGATGAAATTAAATGCCGGAGCAACCTTGATTCGTGAGGTGAACCGGCTTGTCGGATACCCCGCAGCCGAAACGGTTTGTCAACCGGTTGAACCTTCTTCAACATTCAATGGGTACAATGGAAAGAGAAGACGAAAACGATGAGTATGTTAGAACAGCGATCTGAATTGGCCCGTAGGGTGAAAATTTTCATGAAATATTCGGGTTAGGAATCAGGAGAGGATGATTTTATCAAAATGAAAGTGCCTTTATTAGATTTAAAAGAACAGTATAAAACCATAAAGAAAGAGGTGTTAGAAACTGCAGAAGAACTTTTTGAAACTCAGTATTTTATCTTGGGACCCAGGGTGGAGTCCCTTGAAAAGGAAATCGCCGGTTATTGTTTCTCAAAGTATGCTGCTGGCGTTTCATCCGGAACAGATGCCCTATTGCTTTCTTTGATGACAGCGGATATCGGTTATCAGGACACGGTGATAACCACGCCGTATACCTTTTTCGCCACAGCCGGAAGCATTGCCCGAACCGGTGCCAGACCGATTTTTGTCGATATTGATCCAAAAACATATAATATTTCTCCTGAGTGCCTCGAAAGAGCTGTCGATTCCATGACCCGAACAGAGCTTGAGAGGCTCAAGGGTGTCATTCCGGTTCATCTTTACGGCCAGTGTGCCGATATGGCGCCGATCTTGGAAATATGTGAAAAGTACGATCTTGTTGTTATTGAAGATGCGGCCCAGGCTATCGGGTCAGAATACAAAGGAAAGCGGGCGGGATCGATGGGGGATTTCGGCTGCTTTTCATTTTTCCCCTCCAAGAACCTGGGCGCCTTTGGGGATGGCGGCATCGTCACGACAAATTCAGACGATTTCTATGACAAATTATGCACGCTCCGGGTTCATGGTTCCCATCCCAAATATTATCATAAACTCATCGGTGGTAACTTCAGGTTGGATGCATTTCAGGCGGCCGTGGTTTCCATAAAGCTGAAATATCTTGACCAATGGACGCAAGGGCGTCAGGAAAATGCCCGAAATTACAGAAAACTTTTTAAAGAAACCGGTCTTGCGGATGTGGTTCAGCTTCCGTTTGAGAAAGAAGACCGCCACATCTATAATCAGTTTGTGATCAGCGTAAAGGAAAAAAGAGATGACCTTCGCCGGTTTTTAAATGATGCCGGAATCGGGACAGAGGTTTACTATCCGGTTCCCATGCATCTTCAGGCTTGTTTTTCCGACCTGAATTACAAAAACGGTGATTTTCCAGCAGCCGAACACGCGGCCCTGCATACACTGGCCCTTCCAATATATCCCGAACTTTCAGATGATCAGATAGAATACGTGGTGGATAAGATAAAAGCGTTCTATTTGAAGAAGAAGTGAAATCACTTACCTGTAATGCTTCCGGCCTGCCGGGCCGTATCAGACTTATCTCAGGTTTTTAGGCCGGCTGATATCTTTAGAGTTTCATAAGATATACCAAAGCGGGATAGCCCCTGAAAATCAATAGCTTGTGGTTTCAGCTTGTCTATGATATTCAATACTTAAGCTGGCAATCCATGCTTTTAATGTCCATCGATACTACCGGCCCCATTATTTAAATTAAAAGCAGCCAAATTGTCGTATATGCTTACAATGTTTTAGATGAGATTATCAACATTCTTAATAATGTAAGTCAGGGCGACATGATGGTTAAAAACTCTTATTTAGCGACCGATCCGTTCGTAGAGAATGCTCTGCCTTGGAAAACGGTCGTTACCTGCTACTCGGCCGTTGATAGGTTCTTTCCGGCTTGTGGGTTGTTCGACCTGACGGAGGGGATGTATCACGGTAACCCCAAAACACCTTATGAACAGGCCCAGGCTAATCAACTTGACTACTTGTTAGATCAGATCAAATGCGGACTAGGCCAACGCATATTAGACATAGGTTGTGGTTATGGGACCCTCTTGGAGCGAATCCGGTTGCGCGGCGCCATGGGGGTTGGTATTACAATTTCTCCCGAACAGATGAGGTATTGCCAAAAAAAGATGCTCGACGTCTACCTTCTCGACTACCGAGCGATACCAGACGAGTGGGACCGAACCTTCGACGGTGTGATCGCAAGCGGATCAATAGAACATTTTGTTCGACCGGATGATGCCGCTGGGGGGAAACAGGATGATATTTATCGTCACCTTTTCGCCAAGGTACATCGGTTGATTAATCCTAATTCTACAGAGCGTTGGTTCGCCACGACGACGATTCACTTCGTTCGGAAACCAGCGGTGGCAACCGGCCTAACGAGAAATCCCTTTGCATTTCGTTGGGGTTCGGATGATTTCCATTGGGCCGTTCTGGAACGGGGCTGGGGTGGCTATTACCCGGAAATTGGCCAGTTGCGCCGATGTGCAGAAGGGTACTTCGAAGTATTCGAAGAAGTCGATGGGACCGAAGATTATCGGTTGACTTCCGAAGAATGGATAGGGCGGGTACGCCGAGCTTTATTATCCTTTCGGGTGGTGAAGATTGCGTTCCGTTCGTTACCGGTTTTGATGCGTTTCCCGGGACAATTTTTGACGCTGCTTCTGAGCCTTTTACTTAGCGAGTCATGGAACTGGCAATTTCATCCGACGAACGCGCCAACACGTTTGTTGCGACAGACATGGGCATACCGGGATCGAATCTGAAGATCGGGAAGGCATCTGGTCGAAGCGTCACCTTGCACTTACAAGAGACCACAATTACCATTTCAACTGGGCATATAACCATTAGAACCGGTACGAATAAGTGAACTCGGATTTTATGTATGTGCTATAGTTCACAGGTCCTGAAAAGTTGATGTTCAAATAAAGAGAATCTTCGTGCCAACCCTCAATCGCAACCTGCGGCAGGTCAGACATATTAAAGGATTTTGAGATGGATGATATTTTCATTCTTTAGATGGGTATCACATTTCTGCTGCCCAGAAATGAAAATATCACAACAAATTTGATAGAATAAAAATAGAAATCAGAACTTTCCTGCCTCTAATTTTTTACAAAGAAATTCCACCTGTTTCTGCAATGGACTGTTTTTCTTTATTCCCCGCTCGACGATACCGATGGAATGGAGGGCTGTGGCATGATATCTGTTAAAGCTCTTCCCTATTGTCTGGAGGGGAGCATCCGTGTATCTGCGGGAAAGGTAAATCGCTATCTGCCGTGGTCGAACGATGGATTGCTTTCGTGAGCTTGAGACAATGTCCTTGATGGAAATACTGTAATGTTTACAAACCAG
>JBFESJ010000303.1:0-3405 GCA_041548585.1 Desulfobacterales bacterium
GGGTTAGGGGAGCTTCCGGTTTAGTTAGTTGCAGTGAGGAGAATAAGAATAAGGATTACAAAAATGTAGAAATAGGAGATGGAGATGGAAATGGGAATATAGAATTTTTATCTATATTGTCTATATTGGAGAGTGAGCATGGTATGCCTTTGGCGGTGGGTCGTGTTTATTTAAGAAGACTGCGAGAATTGGCGGATGGTCTGCAAAGAGAATGGGAAGGAGAAGGAGAAGGAGAAGGAGAAGGAGAATGGGGTGAATTGAAAGGAGAAAGATGCCGTAATGAAGGAGAGACGATTTTTTTAGCGATCAGTTCGGAAGAGGGTCCGCGGACACGTTTATCAGAGGGTAAAATATTAGCGGTGTGCCTGGAATATTTCACCCCCAGTGACCTTGAAATAGGAGGTCCTCGTTGTAAACATAAGAATCGGTTATGTGACTTGAAATCAGCGCGAATAGTGAGGTATGCAAGGCAGGCGCGTGATCAGGGAGCGCTATTAAGCCTTCCCGATATAGCGATGCTTATGGGAATAGGTGTTGATACAGTAAGGAAGTTGATCAAAGCTAAAGGCAATGATGGAGTGCTTGTGCCCACCCGTGGTTTGATGAAAGATATTGGTCGTGGTGTGAGCCACAAATGTAAGATAATAGAACTTTATCTTCAGATGTATACAGAGACCGAGATAGTAGATCGAAGCGGTCACTCCTACGAAAGCATAGAGGCTTATGTTAAAGAATTTGCTCGAGTGTTGCTGTTAGCTGAAAGTGGTCTTAATGCTGTGATGATACGGCAGGTGACCGGTAGGTCCATGACATTGGTAAATGCTTACCTTGATTTATATAGAAAATATGATGGAAACCCGGATTATGTATTTCGCCTTGAACATATAAAAAAAAGTTTTGCTATAGATATAGATAAAGAAAACATCCAACAAGAGCAACAGGGACAACAAGGGAAACATGGGCCAGCAGAAGACGGGAAAGGGAAACGAGAGAATAGCAAAAGAGAATCCGGCGAGTTGTCGATTGAAGGTAAAAAAAACATCTTTTCCCTTATCCCTACAGAAACAGGAATGGAAAAGTCATGAATAGTAGGACACGCAACTTTGGTCCGATGAGTGAACGCACCGTGGAAAATGCCCTGATTCGTTTGCTTTCGACCCGCTATGATTTATCTCGTGATTCTGTATTGGCCCGGGAGATCGTGCAGCGGATCAACAAAACTTTGGAAGCAGATGAAAAGAAGAGGGGCATTAAGAGAGTGTATCCCGGGGAACTTTATTTGAAGACGTCGCGTGGAGATATTATATTACCGATAAGAACTCAGGAAGCAATTAATCGTGTGCTTTCAGGAGAAAAGCTTGAAGATATACGCGCATCAATCCTTGACAACTGTTTTAAGCAGTGTAGCAGTTTATTTACTGTGCCTGCAAGCGGTGAGGGTAAAAGCGAAAGTGAAAGTGGTGATTGTGATTGTGATAAGAATAAGAGTGGTGAGTCAGGAGTGTCAGAGTTAGAAAGTATCCGGAGAGCGTTATCAATCTCCCGTGGTTTTTATAAAATATACAAAATGGGTCACGGTATTAATACGATTCCCCTTCGGGCTAAAAGATATGGTCCGAAGAATCCGGTAAATACAACCTTAATGGAAGAGCTTTTATCAGAGGCAGAAAGAGGGAGGGGAAGTTTATCCACAGGTCAAGAGATTTGCAATGAGGATTTGTTTTATAGTGGAGAAGCTATAGAAGAGATAATAAATTTTTTAGGTAAGGAAGCTGGTATTCCGGTGGCCCTGCGTGAGCCAATGTTTTGGGAGCTTGCCAAATTGCGTGCATATTTTTGCCCATTGGTAAGCACTCTTGGTAGCGGTCAAATGCCCCTTGTATCCATGCATGTGAAAGCCGGTAGACGTCTTGACCTGCCGACCCGTCTTCAACCGTTTGCTCCAGTGATTGTTACGATGATTACTCCAGGGGAATTGGAAGCCCTGGGGAGAAAAAGTCGTTTTGAATATTCAGAATTGATGGAATTGCATGCCCACCGTATGGCCCGAGTTCTTATAGAGGCCTATCAGCAAGATGGTCTTATCAGTTATTCGGAATTACAGTGGTGCTTTTTAGCCTCGGCCAACCATATTGGGCGTATTCTTGGCTGGTACGAGCATAAACACAATGTGATGCTCCCCTGTCCTGGAAGCGTTTTGGATATGGGACGAATGCTCACTCACAAGGAAATCATAGTAAGTCTATATCTACGTGGTCTGACGGTATTGGAAATCAGCCGGCAAACTTATCATGCCCCTCGTTCGGTGGATGCGTATTTAAAAGTTTTCGATTCAGTGTTAATCCTTCACTTATATGGGCTTCCGTTAAAATTGATGGCTCAAGTTTTGAATCGTGGAGAATCGCTTATAGAGGAATATCTCCAGTTGATAAAGGATAATTTAAAAGAGGTAGGCGAGCTTCGCAAATATCTTCGATCACGTAAGGTTAAACTACCAGAAGAAGTAATAGCTTGTTAATCGTTAATCGCAAAATCAAATAGCTATGCAGCTATGTGTCATCTGCTGTGTGTTATTGTTATTATGTTATTATGTGTTTAGGTGTTATTTGACAAATGACGTTAAAAAACAAAAGATACAGGCATACAGGCATACAGGCATACAGGCATACAGGCACACAGGCACACAGGTACACAGGTACACAAGTATACAGGTATACATAGTATACAGATAGGTCTCCGTTGATCGCCAAAGGACAAATTTCGTTGCGAAAATTTTCTCTACCCCATCCTGGCCATGGAAATGCCCTCTTTAGTATGGATAGAATGGTAGCGTGTTTCATGGAAATGCCGTATCGTGGAAAGGCATGGAAAAATCCGGGAAAAGCGTCCGGATTTTCCCACACCTTACCACAATACTTGGAAAAGTCGAGAAAAGAGTTCGACTTTTCCACATTCCCACAAAACCTTTAGCCTCCGATTATTGAAATGTGGAAAAACAAGTATTACATATCCAGAAGGCATTCAATTGCTCTTGCACCGAAGTTATAGCCTTTTGATAGAGCAAGTGGTTTGTGTTTTTCCACATTCCAACAATCTCCGGCTACTTCTTTTTTATGGATATGAGAATGAGATAAAAAAAACAAAAAAATAAATCTGGCATTCGCTCTAATGCCCGAAAGGTATTAATAAGCAACATGAGGCATCCACCACAATTTTTTGAAGAATCAAAAAATTTAAAATATCACATTACGGTTGACACGGATTATGGATGAAAGTTGACATCAAATCGCTTTTCTGATATATTTTGATTATGAGCGTCCAGTACACAGATAGAGATTTAATACGACTTATTCAAGATATGGCAGGGGAATTAGGTCGTACACCAAAAGGAAAAGAGTTAAAACA
>JBFESJ010000304.1:0-3394 GCA_041548585.1 Desulfobacterales bacterium
AAACCCAAGAACAAATAAACATGTTGAAAGAATGACTTTTTTTCGGATTTCTTCATTACAGCCTTCTGTCAGTTCCTCTAATGAAAATCCCGTAATAAAGGAAAAGTATGCAGGTATCAGTGGCAGTACACAGGGGGAAAAAAAAGATAGAAGCCCGGCAATAAACGCTGCGGAGAAAGATACGGTTTCGGTGAACATAATATTATGAATATAATTTGTGCCCAATATAGATTTATGGATGGGCACTTCGTAGTGTTTGCAGAAACGTCTTTTTAATTCAAATTTCTACTTTCGATATTTGGTTTTTGTCTGAAGATGACTTTTCTTTCAGGCGCTGGTTATCCCCCTGCAATCAGGGATATCAGAAACACCTCCGAATTATCGGGAATCAGTGTCTTTTTAAAATAAGGCCTGGAGACATGCTTATCGTTGACACGGATCACCGCATAGTGATGAGAATCATCAAGATCTTTAAGCAGATCTTCAACGGTCATTCCTTCGTACCAAGTCCAACGTTTTCCGTTAACCCTGATCATCATTTAGGTTTGCTTTTAGTAATTCTAAAACCTCAGGGAAGTCGATACCCAGACGCGTCACGGTTTCAATTGTCGGAATTCCATTTGGGGTCCATCCCCGTCGTTTATACACCGCATCCTTAAGTTGTTCATATTGTTCCTCGCGAAATTTACGCAGGGTTTTGATTTTCTCTTCCGTGCTCATTTCTGTGATATCGATACGATGCTTTTCAACAAGCTCTTTGTCATAGCGTTCGCTTCGTGATTCATACTCAACCGGCTTTACGGGGCCCACCGCGCGATAGGGAATGTCATCATGCTCCCGCTGTCCGAAACCCATTTTGAGGTTGAATATACGCTGAAAATTGTAAACGGCTTCACTCATTCGAATAATACCATCGGGGCGTGCCTGCCTTCCCGTAACTGCTGTGTAATATTCAGCATACCATTCTACGTGTTTCATGACCTTTGCAGGCTCCGGAGTATCTTTATTATCCTCAGGAATAATATCGTTCCACGGAAGTTTACAGAGCCCGCATAAACCGAACCATGTCCTAAACATTGGAAACCAGTGAAGGGCCTCTGCTTTTTGCTCAAAGGTCGGCATAAAGTTGTGCACCATATCGAGAAAAATCAACCAGGCTTCATCATGCTGGGGACCCTTGAGTGCAAGTCCATACCCCCCTTGTTGGGCAAGTGATTCTTTGGTCATATATTCAGAAAATTCCAACCCTTTTGCTTCCATTCCGATATCCTGCATAATATCGGGATCAGCATCATAATCTCTGGCGAAAATCGATTTCATTTGGCGAACGCCCTGCCCCACGATTTGACCAAACCCCTCACCTCGAGCCATCTGGTGAACGATTTCGAGTGCGGCTGCCCGATTGCCGAAAGAAAGGTTTATTCCTCCGGTATGGGTTTCATTAATCAGGCCCATTTCAAAGCATTCCATGGCAAAAGCAAGGCTTGTACCAACAGAAATTGTGTCAAGGCCATAGGCGTCGCAGTAGAAATTCATCTCAATAACGGTATGGGGATCAAAGACACCCAAGTTTGAGCCACATCCGGCGATGGTTTCATATTCGGGACCGTCCACAAAAACCTTGTTCCCTCTGTAAGGCCCTGTAAGTGGAACAAAATCCTTGACACCATGAGAGCAGGCCACCGTGCACCCCATCCAGCATCCATCATAACCTTTGTCAAAGATGCGCCTGAACACCTCCTGCCCCACATTATCAGCCTCTGGGTGCTGCCCATATTGAAAATTATGGGTGGGCAGCAAATCAAAGTCATTCATAATCGTGACAAGGTGGGTTGTCCCGATCGTTGCCATTTCATTTTGCTTGGGATCGAGTTCAACAATCTCTCTGGAGTGTTTTCGCCCAACTTCTTTTAATGCAATCCCATCTGCAGGATTATTTGTGCTGGCTGAAACGGTATCCCAGCGTGCAACAATGGCTTTAATGCATTTATCCGCAAAGACACTGCCGATTCCGCCGCGCCCGGCCTGTTTGTATCTGGCTCGCTTTCGCTTCAAATCATACCAGGTAAAGTTCAGGCATCCCATCCGGGTGTTTTTTGCACCCGGTCCAGTGGAAACAACAGAAATATGGCGGGGTTTCCCTTGAGCAAAGTGTCTTGTTAATATGGATGAAAGCGCATAAGAATCATCCGGTAACCCCGAAGTTTCACAAATTTGCACTTTTTCATCAATACCATCGATAAAAATGACAACATCTTTTGTGGTTTTCCCTTTGACTTCCAGAGCATCGAACCCGGAAAATTTAAGATAGGGGCCAAAATATCCACCAACATTGGAATCGATAACGCTCTCTGTTAACGGTGAAATTGCAGTTACAATACTTTTGCCGGAGCCCGGATATACGGGAGTGCCTCCCATCGGTCCCGAGGCAATACATATTGAATTATCAGGATCAGACCATTTTGTCGTACCTTTGACGGCATTCCATAACAGCCAAAGATCGAATCCCTTGCCACCGATAAATACGTCCTTCATTTTTTCGGTAACCGGATGAATAGAAATATCCGAACTTGAAATGTCGACCAAAAGGGTTTGGTTGGCATAACCCTTATCAATAACAGGCCTTTCATAATCAAACGTCTTTATCGCTTCAATTTTATATTCTGTCATCACACCCGCCCTTATTTTTTAACAACCGTTATTGGCAAAATTCCGTATGACAATTTCCCCCAGTTCTTTGGATCGCTGGGTAGCAACCTCCACTGCATCGATGAGGGTGGTTCGAAGCCCCCCTTTTTCAAGTGTATGAATTCCGGCAATTGCTGTTCCGCCCGGAGATGTAACCATATCTTTAAGCCTGCCCGGATGTTCTTTGGTCTCCATCAGCAATTTTGCAGCCCCTAAAATCGTTTGGGTTGAAAGAAAGAGCGCATCTTCCCGTGACAACCCCACCCTGACACCGGCATCAGCCAAGGCATCGACAATTAAAAAGATGTATGCGGGTCCGCTCCCGCTTAAACCGGTGATGGCATCCATGAGAATATTTTCTTTCAGAAAAATGCTTTTACCCATGGAATTAAAAATTGCCATAGAGAGATCAATGTCTTCCTTAGTGGCATTTCCCCCGGCCGCGATAACCGATGCACTCTCCTTAACGAATGCGGCAATGTTAGGCATAACGCGAATGAGACGTAATTCTTTTTTCAGACAAGACTCAATTGCAGCCAGCGGCACACCGGCAGCGATAGAAATGATAAGCTTGGACATGTCCAGGCGGGAAGCTGTTTCTTTTAATACCGATGCGATGATCTGGGGCTTAACTGCATCGATAATACTTTCAGAAGCTTCTACAGCTTTGATGTTTTCTGTGATCGTAATCACACCATATTTTTCT
>JBFESJ010000305.1:0-3385 GCA_041548585.1 Desulfobacterales bacterium
ATTCTAAGCAAAGAAGTAATGGCGGGAATGCCCCGCAAACAGGACTTTGAAAAGGCCCTCGATAAAATAGAGAAAGGCGTAGAGAGAGCCAAAAGAATTACATCCCAGCTTTTGGGATTTGCTAAAAAAGATGATTCCGTCTTCGCTGAAGTAGATCTTGTGGAACTGGTGGGAGAGGCGGTTCATCTGGTAAAAAGGGAAGCGACAAACAAAGATATCCAAATTGTCCGTGAAATAGCCCCCGACACCGGAACCATTTGGAGTGATGCCTATCAGTTTAGACAGGTTTTGATCAATCTTTTGACCAATGCCATTCATGCAACCGCAGCCGGAGGCAAAATTACGATTATTCTTGAGGCTTTGGGCGATACAGTCAAACTCACGGTACGGGACAACGGACAAGGCATCCCAAAAGAAAATATGAAGAAGATATTCGAACCGTTTTTCAGCACCAAGCCACCGGGTGAAGGGACGGGTCTTGGACTATTTGTTACCCGGGGCATTGTTGAAAAGTTGTGTGGGACCATAGAAGTTGAAAGCCGTTTGGGCGACGGCACCAGTTTTTATGTCAATTTGCCGAGATATCGTAAAATAAAAGAAGATCTCGATCAGGATGAACGCATCCGTTTTTTAGACCGTTTAGCAAATAAAAGCAAGTCATCAAAATAAGCGTACAAAGGAGAGAAAAACATGATAAAGATACCCACAAAGGTACTCTTGGTCGACGATGAGGAAGATTTTGTGGAAATGCTTTCTCTAAGATTACAGGAATTGGGCGAAAAAGTTACCGTAGCTTACAGCGGACAGGAAGGGCTCGATACATTGGTAAACACTCGTATTGATGTGGTTATTTTGGATATCAAGATGCCCGGTATGGATGGTATCGAAACATTAAGAGAAATAAAGAAACAATTTCCCCTGGTGGAAGTCATCATGCTTACCGGACACGGGAGTACCGAAACCGCTGTCGAAGGCATGAAATTGGGGGCATTTGATTATTTGATGAAGCCAGCGGATTTCGGTGATCTTTCCACCAAACTGGAAGGGGCTAGACAAAGAAAAGACGAACAGGAAGAGAGAATTCGAAAAGCTGAAGCCAAGCTTTTAGTCAGAAAAAGCGGTGGAATTTTTTAGCCCTTCAGATACCGTTACAGAGCCAGCGAAAAGTGATTTGGGCAACAACCCGTTGGGTTATGATTGAACAACCAAACCAGTACCTAAAAGAGGAGGATATTATGACGACCCCTAAACACTGTCCGGGTTTTGAAAGTTTCAAGACACTAAAATCATTTACGTGCAACTGTCCGAATTGCGGCAAAGAATTAGAAATATTTTCCGATGAATATGATAGATCTCATGTGTGCAGCGGCTGCAACCAACAAATCGATTTTGCCCAGTGCAAATTGGAAGGAACAAGTTAGACGTTCCATTGCGATTATCGCCGTCCGTGGGGCCACGGTCTCAATTTATTCTTTTTATGGCAAGATAAGTTTATATGAACGGCTGAATCTTAATATTAACGGGTTGAGCCCGGTGTCTTTTTCAAGGATCCTTTGTCCGTTTGGCAATGGATTGTTGTTAAACAAGTAATGGACATGCGGGCCAACCCCGCTAAAGCGTTACAGGCCAGACTGGAGACGGTCTCACGAAAAGCGAAACTTCATTCCCGATACCTTTAAATTTGAATTCCTCATGAATTTTTCTAACCCGCCAAAAATATTATACCCTTTTTCTTAGAAGAATACTTCTCCCTCCGGGCATGAAAGACATCCGTGTTCACCGATCCCGCTGTTTAACTTCTTTACAATGTGTAAATATTCCTGACACGCAGTTTTGTTTGAAAGGTTCCCGATAGCAACGGCGTATTAAATAAAAGTTATAAATTTCATGGGTTATCCAGAACCCGTTACTTCCGGCTTTTGGCACATTCATTGCTCATTAGAGGGAATTAAAAATATTATCCACCGACATTATAAAAGCCGGAAGTAATCCTGAGAAAGGAACAATGTTTGTCATCAGGTTTCCTCTGGATACAAAGATGAACTGGGGAAATGAAATTAGAAAAAATACAGGACACCGAATGTGTATTGGTCGCGGATGATGAAAAAGCCATTCGGGGCGGATTACCCAAAACTTCGCCTTAAGGAGAAAAAATGGAATCGAATCATTTTTCAGCCATAAGAAGAATGCTTTTTACCTGTATGATGCTGGTTCCGTTGATCCCCTTTATCCTGGCGCTGGGAACCGGCTATTATTTTTTCACGACATCGTTAGAGAACAACACAATCGCAAGTATGAAACGAATTGTGGAAGATCACCGACAGATGATCGAGTCCTTTCTCGAAGAGCGAAAACACGATCTAGATTTTATTCTGTATTCCTATACATTCGACGATCTCAGCAGATCTGAGCGGCTGGACACTGTTTTTGAGCACTTACAAAGAGAATCCCAGGCATTTGTTGATCTTGGGGTCTTTAACGAAGACGGATTCCATGTCGCCTATCACGGACCTTACAGTTTAAGGGGCAAGGTGTATAAAGACACAGACTGGTTCAAGGAAGTGATGAAACACGGGTATTACATCAGCGACATTTTTTTAGGATATCGCCAGGTACCCCACTTCATCATTGCGCTTGCCAAGGAAAAAGCGGGTAAAAAATGGGTGATTCGCACAACCATCGATACGGTAACATTTAACAATATCGTCAAAGGTATCCGCATCGGCAAAACAGGAGAAGCTTATATTCTGAATGTAAACGGTTTGTTACAGACAGAACCGCGTTCCGGTGGAAAATTGATGGAGAAACATCCGGATACCGTCCAATATCCGTCGTCCAATATCGGTATCGAAACCTTCATTGATAAGGGATTAAAGGAAGAGGCATATCTGTACACCACCACCTGGCTGCAAAACAAAAAATGGCTGCTGGTGGTCAGGCAGGAAAAATCGGATGCGTTCAGCGCACTGACTTCAGCTGTATACCTGGTGATTCTCATCACCGTCATCGGCGGGTCGATCATCGCTGGTGTCGCCGTTTACCTCACGAACCACATTGTCGGCCGAATGGAAAAAATGGATGTCGAAAAGGAGCGGTTAAACCAGCAGCTCATTGGTGCGAGCCGGCTTGCAGAACTGGGTGAAATGTCGGCAGGTTTTGCCCACGAGATTAACAACCCCCTTCAGATCATCAAAAACGAGCAATCTCTCATGGAAATGGCATTGTCGGAGATGAAAGAAGCCGACCATATAAAGGCATCGGAGTCTTTAGCAGAATTCGAGGAATCCATGGATCAGATCAAGCTTCAGATTTCCCGCTGTGCCAAGATTACCCAGGCGATTTTAAAATTCGGCAGGCAGGACGAGCCCAAGCCCCAAGATATAGA
>JBFESJ010000306.1:0-3365 GCA_041548585.1 Desulfobacterales bacterium
GAATATTTCATAAAAATTTTAGAGAGACCTTTTTATTAATAATGAAAAAAATTTGTTATTTAAAATTTTGCTTAATGTTGTAAGGTGACAGTATGTACCGAAAAATATCTTTTTCAATTTCTCAAAAAATTTCACCCTACGGGCGTGTCCGAGACGCCCATTTTTCGCGTTATCAAGGGCTTGCAGTAGTCTACTATGGCTGCGCCCTTGAACGCCTCGCACACGTGAAACATCCGGGTTAGAGCTTTTGTTCACAGGAAACGATTTGGATATAAGCACGTATCATGATATTTTTTTTTTGTAAACCATATCTGCATTACGTGTCTTCTTCGCAAAAGTTACTGAGGCGTATATTGATTATGCTACATCGTCCGGATTTCTTACATCCGGCATGCATCCCTTTTGGATGATTCTAAAGCTTGCTTCCGGCGCCCTGAAAACTCGACCTCGTTTTCGTCCTTTGGGCGTGACCTCGGGACTCACACAGATCAGGGCGTATTTATTTTGGGAACATTTGAACCAAAGTTCTTTACAATGGGGAGGGTAAATTCCGGTTTAGCGGGATAGAATTTGAGTTTGATATCGGTGTGGGATAACGTTTAAGTTTTCCAAAAGCCTTGGACGTTGGATTTAAGTGCATCAATATCAATTTGTTATCGCGATGATACCTTCTTGTCTTCCAGAACAGCGGCATGCTCAACACGGTTGCGACCATTTTCCTTCGCGCGATACAGGGCCTCGTCGGCCATTGCAATCAAATTCTCCACAGTAATATCTCCGTTGCTGGTAGCCAGACCCTGACTGATTGTAAAAGAAATGCTTACCTCTTCAACATCGGCATCTTTTTCAACAATATTATGTCGAATTCTTTCGGCAACACAAAGTACATCAGCCTGATCTGCCCCAGGCAATACAACAAGAAATTCTTCTCCGCCAAACCTTCCGATAGAATCATATGTTCTGACCGAATCGCCAACCCGATTCATGCACTCTCGAAGCACTGCGTCACCCGCAAGGTGCCCATAGGTATCATTTATTTTTTTAAAATGGTCGAGGTCGAGCATTGAAACGCTTATTTTCGTGTTTTCTCTTCTTGCCCTTGAAAGTTCACTTTCAATCTGGGATAGGATGGCCCGGCGATTCAGCACGCCGGTTAACGGATCGGTCCGTGATTGTAACAGCAAGTCTTTTTTAGCTTCCAGCAATTCAGACTGCAACTGAACGATTCGTTGACCGGCACGGACGCGTACACGCAATTCATGCTGGTCAAAAGGTTTGGTGATGTAGTCATCTGCACCGGCATCCATCCCTGCTACAATGTTCTCCTTTGATTCTTTTGCGGTAAGCAACGTCACATAGGTATACTGATCTTCGCTTTTGGTGTTTTTACGAATTTTTCGGCAAATTTCTATGCCTTCCATACCCGGCATCATCCAATCCAGGATGACCAGTTTGGGCGCATCCTCTTCTTGAAGCTTTTCCCACGCATCGTTCCCATCTGTAGCAGCGACAACGTCGTAACCCCACTTGGTCAGCATGTTTTCCAGAATAAGACGGGAGGTAACATCGTCTTCAGCGATTAATATTTTCATCATATACCCCTAATTTTAAAACAAAAACTTTTGAGTGATGCTTTCTTTCAATACCTTATATTGCGCATCAAGTTTCGGGATCAGTGACGCCGCTTTAACCAGATCCCCTGTTTTACCGGCAATTTCGATTTGATACGCTAATTTTTTCAAAGCCGTTGCACTAATGTTTGCGGATGCGCCTTTGAGGGTGTGGGCTCGAAAATTTATCACATTTGAGTTTCCGTTATCGACAGCGTCCTTTATGATATCGATTTGGCGCAGAGAGTCCTCGAGAAATCCTTCAATAATTTCTCTTGCGAGACCTTCATCGCCCATGAGCCGGTCGAGAAAACTATTTTTGTCAAAGATGTCATCTTCAAGTATTGATTCATGGGCGATTTCCGTCTCGTGAGTTGCATCCTTTTCATGGAGCCATTTTTCAATCACATCACAGAGTTTTTTTGGATGAATCGGCTTGGCGAGATAGTCATCCATGCCGGACTTAAGGCATTTTTCGCGATCACCTTTCAGTGCATGCGCCGTCATTGCGATAATTGGAACTCTTCTCGTTTGAGCTGACGGCTTAAAGCCCGAAGTCGAACGGTCGGCTGATTTGTTCTCGTGCGTTTCAATTTTCGCTTTATTTTGTTCTTCCCATTTTCGGATTTCTGCCGTTGCCTCGTAACCATCCATTTCCGGCATTTGGCAGTCCATCAAAACAATGTCGTACGGAATCATTTTCAGCGCCTTGATCGCTTCTTTGCCATTCTCAACAACATCAGCATTGTATCCGAATTTTTTTAAAGTGTTCAATGCCACTTTTTGGTTTGTGATGTTGTCTTCAGCCAAAAGAATGCGAGCCTTTTGCCGTTGTTTCTCGTAAAGGGTATGCCGGGTGAACAAAGAGGCAGGTTTTTCCGTTGATGTTTCACTTTTTAGGCCGGAAACGGTGACAAGACAGTTATAAAGCTGTGATTGCTTGACCGGTTTGGTGAGATATGCGGCAAAACCGATCTCTTTAAGCCGCTTGGCATCACCCCGCCTGCCTATTGACGTCATCAAGACAAGGATCGTATTATTCAAACCAGGATCCTGTTTGATCTTTTGTCCGAGCGTTTCTCCGTCCATTTCCGGCATCTGCATATCAAGAATTGCAAGATCAAACGGATTTTTATCGTTTACACCCCGGTGAAGTTTTTTTAGCGCTTCTTCGCCGCTGGATGCCTCATTAAATCGGCATCCCCATGACTTCAACTGCTCTCTTAATACCTGTCGATTGGTTGCATTGTCATCCACAATCAGAATGTGTTTATTTCTGATGTCTCCGGGAAGGATCTCATTTTTAACGGCGCGTTCAGGCTGTTTTTCAAATACTGCCGTAAACCAAAATTTAGAGCCTTTAGCTTCCTGGCTCTCCATACCGATGCGTCCGCCCATCATTTCAGAAAGCTGTTTTGATATGGTCAGTCCCAAACCTGTTCCGCAGAACTCGCGGGTGCTGGAGCTGTCGACCTGTGAGAACGGCATAAACAGCTGGTCCTTTCGATCTCGGGGAATACCGATGCCCGTGTCGATTATTTCAAAGCGGATGGTGGCATGTGTTTTGTCTTCTTCTTCTAAAAAAGCATGAATGCCCACCTCTCCTTTTTCCGTAAATTTGATCGCATTGCCCACCAGATTGATCAGTATCTGGCGCAATCTGCCGGGGTCTCCAAAAAACAACAGGGGGACATTTCGATGGATATTGGAAACAAATTCCAATCCCTTTTCGTGGGCTTTCAGCGCCATAAGATC
>JBFESJ010000307.1:0-3361 GCA_041548585.1 Desulfobacterales bacterium
CCGACCCTGTTCCAAAATAAACTCTGGGAATTTCAGCGTCGATAAGCAGGCGATTTTCCGGTTTGCGCGCGCCTAAAACAAGGCGTGAGGGAGCCTTGGTAACGGCTTCTTTAACAAGCCCGCCAGGAAAACTTACCCGCCAGCATTTAGCACCTGAAGAATCCTCTTCTCGAACTTTAGCGCCATGGTCTTTGAAAAGCCGAGCCGCCCGCTCGCTATAACACCAAACGCCCGGATCAGACAGTATGTCCAGTGATGCTTGATTCAGCCATTGCAACTGATCACGGCTTAAGCGTTCATAAGGCTTTACCAAAACCCCCGGTCTGAATAATTTAATCACTATCTCCTCCTCTATTTACTATCTAAAGGCCCGCATGTACCGACGGCAGTAACGATCCTTGCCGGCCAGGACTTCTCCGGTTTTTATCGCTGCCATCAATTCTTCATCCAAAGGATCGACAATGGCGGCATCAAGCCCTGCAAAGATGCACATGTGCAAAAAAGCTATATTGAGCCTGCGTCGTTGAGGCAGGCCGTAAGAAACATTTGAAAGACCGGTCACCGTTTTAGCACCGGGAAAACTTTTTTTAATGGCGAAAATGGTTTCAAGGGTCACCAATCCTGAGTTTATATCGGTGCTGATCGGCATAACCAAAGGATCAATATAAAGATTTTCAATCGGAATACCGTACTTTTGGCAGGCGTTACAAATTTTTTCACAGGATCGCAGCCGGTCATCTACCGTATTTGCAATGCCGTCTTCGTCCATGGCCAGGGCAATTAATAATGAATCATGTTCGGCGGCAAGCGGTACCACCGCCTCCAGGCTGTGCTTCTCGGCTTTGGCCGAATTGATCATGGAAGGTTTACCGTTTAAAGTTTCAAGGCCGGTTGCAATCACCTTTGGATCGGCACTATCAATGCAAAGCGGTATTGTGACTTGGCCTTGAATACTCTCGAGAGCCCATTTGATGGATCGAATTTCATCTTCCTGTGATCCCACGCCGGTGCCTACATTCACATCCATATAATCAGCACCGGCAGCCGCCTGCTTTTGGGCTAAATCTAAAAGACTTTTGGTATCACGATTTAATATTATTGTTTTTACAGCATCAAGGGTGGCGTTAATTTTTTCCCCAATAATGATCATAAACGCTTACCTCCATCACCTTTTCATATGATATCATCTTGCAGCCCGGGGATCTCTTTGCGGATCTCGGTGCGTATTTCAGGAGAAAGAATAGGTGGTTCAGGCTTTGCCAGAATTTCCCCGACTATTTCTGTAGCTCGAGACTGGGCTGATTTGGCACCTTCTCTTTCCCAGTCTTGCCGGTTATTCCTGTCACTAAGCTGCGGCTGATACAGTTCGGTGCGCATAAATTTGCGCGTATGGCGGTTGGAAACAAAATGGCCGCCCGGCCCCGCTTTCTTCAAAACATCGAATGCCAGGGTTTCATCGTTTACCTGGATTCCTTCCACAGCCCGCATAACCATCCCTATAATTTCATTGTCTATTACCAGCTTGTCGTATGAAGCGGTCATGCAAAACTCAATAAAACCGGCGGCGTCATGAATAAAGTTGCCGCCGGCCAGTGCTACCAACAAACCAGTCAAAGCCGATTCATAACCGGCCTGGGTATCATTGGTTTTGGCATCAGACATGCCGGCTGTGGAATATAAGGGAAGGTTGTAAAAGTGGGCCATCTGGGCTGCAGCGGCATTCAGCAGGCCCATTTCGATGGCGCCTGATAAGTACTTCATGTCACACATATCGGTAATCGAAGCTACACTCCCGTATAATACCGGAGTGCCCGGGTTAACCAATTGGGTGAGCATAACACCGATTAGAGTATCCACGTTCAGCACGACCAGATTGCCGGCCAAGGTAACAGGAGCGGTAGCACCGCAAAGCGGCTCTGCCGGTACGACCACAGGTATACCATGCTTTGCAACCTCCATGGCAAGCTGACCATAGCTTTGATCAAGTTTAAAAGGACTGATGTTACATGCTACCATGGATATAAAGGGGCGCTTCTTTAGTTCATCCGTAGAACCGGCGATAATTCCCGCCATTCGGATTACATTTCTGACCCCTTCCACCGTATAAACCCCGCCCATTATATGCTTGCGGGTATTGTTGAGAGCCGCGCCGAAGCGGTTAACATCTACATTCTCAACCGGTAGCTCATTGGGAAATACGTTGAGCATGTAAAAGTGAATGTTGTCCAGGGCATCCACCAGGCGGGCCATGTTGACAATGTCTTCGAGTTTTGATCGCCGCGCATCGGTGCTGCCCGGATCTTGGACGTTCAGGGCGGTTCCGCCGGTTCCCATATAAACATTGCTTCCGCCGATTTCACAGTCCAACTCACCATTATCAGCCCTTCCATAAAGGCGGACAATCGAGGGTGCTGATTCGATCAGTTTTGTGACCAGATCTGGATCGAACTTGGCCACTTTGGTGGAATCGTCGACATTAGCACCGGCTTGTTTAAACAGTTCTAAGGCTTCCGGAAAATTCACCTGCACGCCGACTTCGGAAAAGATCCGCAGACTGGTTTCATGTATTTTTATAATATCTTCATCAGTCAGAGGCTTGTACTGCCCTCCCGGCAAGCCTTTTCTGGTTATCATCTACACCTCCATTATTAGATTAAACTTGGCACAAGGTTAATGGGTTGAATTTCTTCGCTCGGAACAATCCCTTCGGTTGCACTCCAAGCAAGGATTATAAGAATGGGTGGATGGGTTCGAATTGAACGTCGTTATTCCGAAAACACCGGAAATAGACTTGCGGGGTTGCATGAAGCAGGAATCTGTGAGTTCAACGTCCAACTCATTTGACTCGAACATGCTAAACAATTTTTTCTGGTCGGTGATGGGCCAATCACAATAACCCGGGCTGAAGCATAAGGTCACCTGTTTGCTTTGGTTTTCATATTTGTTTTTCATGCGCTGATGAAACATTGCCACCATATTATCAACAGCTACGGACGCCATAGCGTCCAGGATATATGCTTCTGCCAAGTGTTTTTCATTCATGAGCCGGTTGATTTCGTCTTCAATGTCATCACCCAAGGTGGCAATATAACACACGATTGACTCACAATCCTTTAACGTTTTTGACAATTTCGGGCTTTTAAATTCCGGCCCTTCCTCAAGATGAACGGTTCCCTTTTTGACTGAATCGACCCCCATATTCTGGTGATGCAAAGAAGGATCGATGAGTTCGTTAAATACCGCTTCCAACTTTTCTATTTTCGTGCAGGTCGAACGGGAAACGTTGCCAAACTCGTCACTCCCAAAAAGCTTGGCCAATTCATTTTTATCTATGGTCGGTATGACTTCCATCTTAAAAGCG
>JBFESJ010000308.1:0-3294 GCA_041548585.1 Desulfobacterales bacterium
AACGATATCTCGGAAAAATCAGTGACGTTGAAGCGATAAGGTGGATTGAAAATATTCATGGATAGGACAATAAAAAACAGGGTGAATCTGACATATGGACTCACCCTGATAATTTTATCTATAGTTTGGTGATATGGTATTGAGGGGTAGCTATAATCAAAATTTAGGCAGGATCTTCAAACGGTAATCTTTATTATTGAGTTAGTATAAAATGATAAAAATTTATTAAGAGAATCGATCCGCAAACTTTTTCATTTATTATGCCATTGTTTCATATGATCAGCATGTGTATTTAACTATGAGCCTGTATTGAATAACTCGTTATAAAAATCCAAGTGAAGCCTCCCCGCTTTAAAGGGCGGGGGTTCTGCCTTAAGGCAGTGCTTCGCGCCCGGGTAAGGATCTCAGCTCATTTTATATAGCTCCCCTCGACCCCGTCCTGAAGGACGGGGCTTGCGGGGAGCATGCCGGTCAAGTTGATGGGTTTGCAGATACACATCAAAGTTATGGATAGTGCAATAAATGCAATTGAGATTGCAACGGTCGGTAATGGATATTCGCAGGTAATCGATTGTTCTGGCGTATGGATCAAGGAGTTTCGTCATATTGAATAGTTCCTGGTTAATTATTGAGAATTCGGATGCGATCCTCGGGGACGATGGCGCCGCCTTTAAGAACCTTTACGAAAATTCCCTCTCTGGGCATTACACAGTCTCCCACCTGTTTGTATATCGCACAGCGGTCATGACATTCCTTGCTGATCTATGCGACTTCTACCAGTGCGTCTTCTCCCAGTTTCAAACGGGCGCCCAAAGGCAGCGCCCAAAGCTTGATGCCTTCGGTAGTAATATTTTCTGAAAAATCGCCCGGATTGACGTCAAGACCCTTCCCTCGGATCTTAATAAGGCTTTCCATGGCCAGAAGACTGACTTGACGATGCAAGTCACCGGCATGGGCGTCGTTTTCAAGACCGTAATTTTCGACGAGGGTGTCCTGAGGAATATTTGTTTTTTTAACGCCTTTATGGGAGCTTAAATTAACGGCAACGATTCGGCCGTCTCCGGTTTGTTCAAAGTCTGTCTTATTATTTTCTCCACCGATTGGCATGAATTCCCCATTAGGTTCCTTTTCCAAAAGCGCAATGCGGATAGGTGCATTTCGGACAATCTTGGCAAAGCCCGCCGTGGCCTAAAAACGCCAACTCTTTTTTCCCGATTTTTTCTCCTGCCAGAATTCGGGGCAGTACCAGATCGAGCACGGTGGTACGGTGATGGAGACCGCAAGCCGGTACTCCCAGAATCGTTATATCTCCGATATAAGCCACCAAGAACATGGCGCCTGGCAGTGCCGAAGCGCCGTAGTGAATCTCTTGGGCCCCGGCCAAATGAATTCCTTTCCGGGTGACGTCGTCCGGGTCCACACTCATGCCGCCGCTCAAAAGAATCAGATCACAGCCTTGCTCAACATGCGTGCAGATCGACTGACGAATGATTTCAGATTCGTCCGGTGCAAAACTTATGTGAGCTACCTCACAGTCCAGATCGATGAGTTTTCGGGTCAGAATGGACGCAAAGCGGTCTTCGATGAGACCATGAAACACCTCATTCCCGGTGATGATGAGACCGGCGTTTCCCTTGCGTAGGGGACGTACGGAAACGACGCCGCCGTTCTGCCCGGCAATAGCGGCGGCCCGTTCGATAGGAGCCCGTTTCATGACCAGGGGAATGGCCCGGGTGGCGGCCACCAAATCGCCTCTTTTGACCAGCGTGTGGGTGTGTAACGTGGCACACATGACTTCCTCTATCATGTTAAAGGCTGCCAGAGCGGCGGTATCGACGGTCAGCAACCCGTCGTTTTCCGCTACTAAGCCGATTTTTCCTTCACGGGGTTCATTGTTCCAGACCACTCCTTCTCCGGCCAGGGCTTCGGCCATAACAGCGGCGGCTTCGTTCTCGTGAATCTCGTCTGCTTCTAAATCAATGAGATAAAGATGATTTTTTCCGAGTTTCTGCAGGCGACACAAATCCTTGCTGCACACCGTGTGCCCTTTATGAAATGCAGCACCTTTAAATTCTCCGGGGCGGATTTCGGTAATGTCATGGGCCAGTTTCATCCCCACGGCATCCTTTAATTTTATGGTTTTTATCACGTTTTATCACCTTAATCGTTTTTCAATAAGACAATAAGGATAGAACCTATAGGTTAATCTCGCTATCGATGATCGTTGGCTTTTCTTTTTTGGGAAGTGTCCAGTTCATATCCGGCCAGGTGATTTCCTCTGCTTCCGAGAAATAAGCCCCTTGAGCGCAGAGTTTACAAAGGATATGACCCTTTTGAACCACCTCTCTGTTGTCTCGGACCACCTGCCCGCACTTGCTGCAGGAAACCCTTTTGCGGGTGGGACCCGGCAAGTCGTATTCGCTCATATCCACCTGAACCTTTTGAACCCGGAACAACACGCTGTCCGGCATCCGCTTGTAGGCTTCAAGCTGTCGAGAGTACTTCTCCGGTATTTCAGGTGCATAAATCCGTGACAGATCCCGGGCCTCCTCTGTGGAAATCACCCGAAACGCTCTGTTGGTTTTCAAGTTTACAAAAGTAGCGGCCATGATCCCATAGTCCATGAATTTCAAGGATCGTCGTCCCAGCTTGACACCGGTGACGAAGGCCACCGCATCGCCGGTACAGCGGTCCATTTCAACAAAGACGATGAGTTTTATGATCTGGTCGATACGGGTCGGCTCATCTATTCCGATAAGGCGGCATCTCAGCATGGCCATGCGCACTCCCACCACCTGTCCCGGACACAAATGCCCGTGAGCGGCGGACGATTTTTTTAGCAAAGTGTCAAATTCTTGCATGTTTAAATTCGTTACTGGAGTTATGTTAATGTTAACATAACATAACGCAAATGAAAAGATTCAGCTTCTCTAAATTAGAAGAAACTTTGTGTGATATTTTCCTGCATGTTGAATTAACCTATCCATACACTTTAGTGTGACTATTATATTTGAAAAAGCATTGTTCATAAGAATTAATTAAACGGCGTACTTACTTCTTCCAAATGGGCGCTGAATATCAAAACTTTCTGAATAGAAGGCTTCACTTCGCCTTTTATCTAATACCGAAGATAGTACCCATCCAAGCCATCTTTGCGATTGGTATTAACGGCAAGTTAGGGGCTATTTAAATTTCAATGGAATTTAGATGTTTTGGTTCCAGACGGCACCATTAAAATTTGATCTGAAGGCCGACCTGGATCATATCGTAATCATCCCCGTCAGCAGCATCTTC
>JBFESJ010000309.1:0-3291 GCA_041548585.1 Desulfobacterales bacterium
CGACGCAGAAAGCAATCCAGCTCCTCCCAGTCTCCTGGTTGACTGTCACTTGTTGCGAGCTGACTCATCCCCTTCGCTCCAGCCCCATTACAGAGCCTTCAAACTACTAAGGGATGATCCGCCCCCTTCATGTGCATCGATCCTTTCCCCTTTCGTGGTCCTCACTTATAGGGTTTTCTCTTAACATCACATGAAGAGTTCCCACGTTCCACACAAAAGCCTGAACCAAGTTCATGCCATCTTTATGCCGGACGCCGCTCAGGCAGTAAACAGGTTTCCCCTGAGCTTATCCTGGAGACCTGCAATCACCCCAGTTTTGACGCCGTCTCTGATATTTCGACACCTCATCAATGGTTCGCTTACGCTCATCTCCTTGATCCTCACCTGACACGGTCTTCTGCAATGCCTTTTCCTCAACGCTCACCACCATGACTTTTGGCCACAGCAGCTTGAGGCGGTTTGAAGCCTGCTCCTGTAAGCCGGCTCCGAGGGGCCCTCCCTCATCTTTTGTGCAGTTACGCACACTTTATGTTAAAAGTGCGCTCGTGACGCACTTGCAGATATCACAGGATTACCCGAAAACTACATGTTGAGGATATCCTATACAGAGTTACATGATCTACCAGCCCCCGGTAATTCTTATATCGAAGCATTTAGAGGAAAAACTGGTTGACAACTTAAGATAAAAAAACGAAATTGCTCACGCCGTTCCTGTAGCCATAAAAATGTTAACCGCAGAATTATTGCTTTTGGAGCTAGACATTGCACAGCATCGTTCATCGGACACCGTGCCGATGATTATATTCGAAAAACCCGCCATCTTAAGCCAATGCCGGATATCGCTTCGATAAAATCCCGGCCAGCGGTCATGGTTTTCTATTTTTAGGAATTTATAGTCGTGTTTTTCCATGTCGGTGATCACCAGCCGGCCGCCCGGTTTGAGTATTCGTTTAATCTCTTTAATTGCAAGATACGGATATTCGACATGGTGGAGATACATATTGGTAAAAACCCTATCAATGCTTCGATCAGAAATAGGTAATTGTTCGGCATCGCCCACACGAGAGTCCACCGAACCTGTGAATGCAAATTTTTTATTCAATTCTTCAAGCATCTTCTTAGATTGATCAACAGCGATAACGTTTGCTCCGGCGCTGACAAGCGCTTCAGTTATAAACCCGGTTCCTGCACCAAGATCTACCGCTTGACAGCCTTTTTGTATTTCTGCAACCTCAATCGCTGAATCCCTAATCCGGGTTGAAAAAAAATTTGTTCGCATTTCATCCCACGATGAAGCGATATGATTAAAATATGATTTACTGTCCATTTTGATCCCTTTCACTCAATTTGATATTTTGTTCGATTTATCCTTATTGATAGAATCTTGAAAAAGTTGCTAAAGTAACAAACCCACCGACAGAAGCTCTAAATTCAATATTGCGAGCTAAGTTTAATAATTTAACCGAGAAATATTATTTAAAATGTTTTTATTCACTTTTTGCTCATTAGAAAAAATGCGTTGGAAAGAGCCACTATACAAACCTTTCCCTTAGATGAAACACGAAAAGTTTGACCGCCTTCCAATATTCTCTCACCCCTTTTTGGCCAGGTTACCCAAAGGACGCCATATGAACAATTAATCTGAATATTTTTTCCTCTGACAGAGAATATTTGATTTTCTGACAGCTTAATTGTTGCTTTTTCAGCGCTTTTAAATAAAGAAATTAGTTTCATATCAACCTTCAACCGGTGTTCTGCAATATCCACTTCTTTTTCTCCTAAGTAGCCGGTTGTTTCCTCAGCAACTCGTACAGACTTTGCCAATAGCTCCACTGCTTTTCTTGCATCTCCTGCGGGTTCGGCGCCGAGCCTGGCCGCTCGGGGCAACAGATCGATATCGCTGATACGCGACAGGTAATTATTGTATGTTTCTTCGAATACCGCCGATTTTTTCATAGCAGCCTTCTTAAAATAAAAAGGCGAAACCCCCGCCCTTCAGGGCGGGGGAGCTTCATTTATCCGCAACAACCGACCTTGGCACCCGATGCAGCACATGCGGACTCACTTCCGGCTGAGGCATTGTTTAGATTTTCCATGACCCAATCGGCAACGGATTGAGCAACTTCTTTTCTCTCCTCTTCAGGTACATCATCATAATCGAAAATATCGTTGTATTTTTTATAATGTGACAAGGCATCGAATTGAATCAGTTTCTTATCGTCAAGAATGTTTTCAATGATACGCCCATGGCATCTAAGAAAACACCCATCGATTAATACAACCTTTTCAGCACTCTTTATCCATTGGGCAATAGCTGAATCCGGAACCGCAATCAATTCACCATGACAACCTCGACCATAGGCTTGTTCTTTGGAAACAATGTTGGCTGCGAGCCTGGCAATTTCTCCTCGAATACAGGCCCCCTCACAGGATAGAACCGGAACCTTCGATTCGCTGATATTCTTTTTGCCGGTAATTTCTCCTATAGGACAGCTAAAATTAGTTGTATCGATTTTTACCATCATTTTCTGATCTAAATTACTCATGCGACATCTCCTCTATATAATTTTGGGGTTAACATAAAATGCATGGACCTTGAGCAAATCGTCCGTTGCGTTAGGGACTTTTACACTTAAGACGCAGGGAAAGAACAAAAGGATACAAATTATTTGGCATGCATCTCAATCCATATACTATGATTAACTAAGCCAAACTCTTTTAAAGCTTAGGCAAGACGTAAACCCAACGGGCTCCCGTTATTTTCTACTTTTTTTGAGTCGTGAAATAGGTGAATGCTAAAATCGGTATCTATCATTACGCGGCGACAAGACTTGATTGCCTGCCCTTTTGTTTTCTTGTCCATTTCATTAATCAATTTTTGCAGTTGCGATTTCAGCAATTCCCAATTTCTGTCTACTGTTCGAAGTTCGTTAATCTCTAACCATTTCATTGTCTTTCCTTGAGTTTTTTCTTTAGGGGCATTCTACTGTATACTTATGCTAAAGCTCTGCAAGTCAACATACGAACAAGGTGTATATACACGTTTTTGCGCAAAAAAATTATTTTTTTCTAACTATAGACACCATTAGGGATAAATCTTTAACAAGGCTTGCCATCTGATTCTCGCCAACCTTGTTAAGTAAGAAATTCTGGGCTTTTTCCCATAGTGGGATAGCTTGTTCAAGTATTTCATTTCCTTGATCTGTAAGAACAATTTTCTTCATCCTTCTGTCTTCGGCCTGCTCGAAATTGATAAGATTTTTTTCCTGAAGACTCTTCAGGTTTCTCGTA
>JBFESJ010000310.1:0-3280 GCA_041548585.1 Desulfobacterales bacterium
AAAAGAGGTGCTCTCAGGATGATTAGAATCTTAGCGTTTATTCTCATTGTTATGCTGACCGGCCAGGCCCAAGCGGTACGAATAAAAATTGCAACAATTTCACCGGAAGGGTCCGTCTGGATGGAGAAAATGCAGGAAGGTGCGACGGAACTGGCCCGCAGGACCAATAACCGGGTGCAGATAAAATACTATCCGGGTGGTGTAATGGGGGATGATAAGGCTGTACTTCGAAAAATCCGTATCGGCCAGTTGCAAGGCGGTGCCTTTGTGGGTGGCAGCTTATCCCAGTTTTATCCTGACAATCAGATTTACAGCCTGCCGCTGTTTTTCAGATCTTTCAAAGAGATCGATTATGTTCGTGAACATCTGGACAAGCATATTATTGATGGATTTGAGAAAGGCGGGTTTGTCATTTTCGGAATCGCCGAGGGTGGCTTTGCCTATGTCATGTCCACAGTTCCCATACGCACAGTCGAAGACATGCGCCGGCAGAAAGTCTGGATTCCAGACAATGATTCGATGATTCTTGAAACGGTCAAGGCGTTTGACATTACGCCCATTCCATTGTCCATCGCCGATGTGCGGGCCGGCCTGCAAACCGGCCTCATAAATACCGTGACTACCCCGCCCATCGGGGCTCTGGCACTGCAATGGCATACACAGATTAATTATTTGATGGACGAACCGTTTTTATACATTTATGGTGTACTGGCGGTCGATCGCAAGATATTTAAAAAAATATCATCCGACGATCAACAGGTTTTTCGAGAAATCATGGGTCATGTATTTAAAGACCTTGACCGGCGAAACCGGGAAGACAATATTAAGGCAATAGAAGCGTTGCATAAACAGGGGATTAAATTTATCAAACCGTCTTCCGATGCGTTTAAGAAATGGTGTCAAGATGCCTCTGAAGTGCCGAAACGGCTGGTTGAAACCGGCAGATTATCCCAGGAGATGGTCGATACCCTTGAAAGTCTTCTTAAAGAATATCGTTCAAAGGAGTCAGGTGCCCAATGAAAAAACATCCTCGTAAATCCTTTTTAGAGCGCTCACAAAAGATCATTTGCCGGGTGGAAGATTCGATTCTGGTGGGGTTGCTGCTGTTGATGATCATCATGGCGGTTCTCCAGATATTTCTGCGCAATCTGTTCGTTGCCGGCATTGTCTGGAGTGATGTTCTGGTACGTATCCTGGTGCTGTGGGTGGGACTTATGGGGGCAATGGTGGCCAGCCGGCATGGAAAACACATCAACATTGACATCATGGATCGCTATCTATCGGAACGAAAAAAAATCATTGTCAAGTTTTTCGTGGAGCTTTTTACTGCTTTAATTTGTTTAATCACGGCCTATTACAGCCTGCTGTTTGTGCAAATGGAGTTTGCCGACGGCGGCGAAGCTTTTGCAAAGGTGCCGGTATGGGTGTGTGAGTCCATCATTCCATTTGCATTTGCGGTCATCGCCATACGCTATTTCATACTGGCGCTGATAAACTTCAAAAAAATTGTTAAAGCCCGATCGTGATTCCGTATATTTCTGCCCTGATATTGATTCTTCTTGCCATTTTTGGCACACCGCTTTTCGCTGTCATTCTGGCGGTTGCAATGCTTGGCTTTTACGCCTTGGATGTCAACCTGTCGGTCATCGCCATTGAAATTTTTCGTATTGCCGATACGCCGGTTCTGGTGGCACTTCCTCTGTTTACATTCGCCGGCTACATCCTCGCGGAAAGCAAAACTTCTCACCGGCTGGTAAGGTTTACCCGTGCCTTTCTCGGGTGGATGCCCGGCGGTCTAGCCATTGTAGCCTTTGTTGCCTGCGCGTTTTTTACGGCTTTTACCGGTGCTTCGGGTGTGACCATCGTTGCGCTGGGTGCGCTGCTTTATCCGGCATTAACCGAGGCGGGTTATCAGGAAAAATTCAGTATCGGGCTGGTGACGTCATCCGGCAGCCTGGGTCTGTTATTGCCGCCTTCACTTCCACTCATTCTCTATGGTATTATCGCCCAGCAGATGGACATTGGTGCAAATGTTGCCATCAGTGATTTGTTCCTGGCCGGTATTTTTCCGGCGCTTCTCATGGTTTTGCTGCTGTCGCTCTGGAGCCTTTGGGAAAACCGCCGAGATCGCATCCCTTTTACGCCCTTTTCATTAAAGGAGGCCATTTCCTCACTGCGCGAGGTTATCTGGGAATTACCGCTGCCTTTTTTTGTCCTGGGAGGTATTTACGGCGGCTATTTTGCGATTTCCGAAGCCGCTGCAGTTACAGCCATGTATGTGATGATTGTTGAGGTTTTCATATACAAAGAGATCAAACTTTCCCAACTTCCGGCAATTATGCGGGAATCAATGGTGATGGTGGGCGGAATTCTGCTTATTCTGGGCGTGGCGCTGGCATCGACCAATTTTTTAATCGATGCTGAAGTGCCGATGCGCCTGTTTCATCTGATTCAGGCCCATGTTACCGACAAGATTGTATTTCTAATTTTACTCAACATCTTATTGTTGATACTCGGTGCCATTCTGGACATTTTTTCGGCGCTGGTTATTATGATTCCGATTATACTCCCTGTGGCTGTGAATTACGGGATCGATCCGGTTCATCTGGGCATCATTTTTCTGGCCAACATGCAAATCGGCTACTTTACACCACCGGTGGGCATGAATCTGTTTATCGCCAGCTATCGCTTCGACAAATCCATCACAGAACTCTACAAGGCGGCCATACCGTTTATGATCGTGCTGCTGGGAGCATTGCTGATCATTACGTACTGGCCGGCTTTAAGTTTGTTTTTATTACAAAAGTGAGCATCTTAAACTCACCTGAATCTTATAGCTATTGTCAGAATAACATTCCGTTTCAGCCGCCGGATAATTTTGTTTCGGTCGGCAAGAACTCGCAAACAAAAGCGCGTAAAAGAGAACATGGGCATGGCTTTTTAGAATATCGTGTAGTCGTTTGATTTTATTTTCTAATTTGAAAAACTTCGAAGATGTTCTCTTTAACGCGCTCTAATTTGCTCAGACAGCTTCCCGACCTAAACGAAATCATCCGGCGGCTTACGGCAAATTGTGACCGTTATTCATTCAACCACACCTAAGGCGGATAAATCGGAACATATTTTTGGCAACTACTATAAACGCCAAAATTTCTCACCTGCCGGGAATTTCTATTAAAACAAATTACGAGGTTGTCCGTTTGTTGAATGTTGCGGTATATTTTATTGTAAATCAGAGATTTCGAGAGATTTCAAAAGATACTTCGATTGGCTCAAACTG
>JBFESJ010000311.1:0-3276 GCA_041548585.1 Desulfobacterales bacterium
CAAAGTTACGCGGCAGAGGAAAAGAGTCTATGGGAGGATTTCCGTCACGGCCTCATATTGGGGACAGCGGAATTTGTGGAAAGAATCAAGTCGAGATATGTTTCGGTGAAGCCTGATCGGGAAGTACCGCAACAAAAGGGAATGGTGGGAATGGTCGATGCCGACCAATACCTGATAATGGCGTGCACAGTGCTGGGGCGCGATCTGGATCGGTTCAGAGAAATGGGCCGGCTTTACGGTGATGAAAGGGAAGACAGGGATCTCCTGGTGTATAACCTGTGGGAGAAGAGGGTATTTACGAACGAGGAAATCGGGGAGCTTTTCGGGGTGAGCTATTCTGCCGTAAGCCATATTGTGAAGAGAGTGAGGGGAAAACTGAGAGAAGACAGGGGCTGGCAAAGAAAGCGAGATTCTATCAATTCACAAATCAAGACTTGACCCCCAATTCAAAATGGAAATAAGACCATATCAAAAAACTGATGAATTATCGGTTGTCCAGCTATGGACAGATTGCGGTTTGGTGGTTCAATGGAATAATGCCAACCTTGATATTGAACGCAAACTTAAAGTTCAAAGGGAGATGTTCCTGATTGGGAGTATAGATGGGGAAATTGTTGCCACTGTCATGGCAGGTTATGAAGGCCACCGAGGATGGATTAACTATCTCGCTGTTCACCCTGATTATCAAAGTTCAGGCATTGGTAAACTCATTATGGAAGAAGCTGAAAAACTTCTTCGTGAAATGGGGTGCCCAAAAATCAACCTTCAGGTTCGAAGTTCCAATGTCAATGTTATAGAATTTTATAAGAAAATTGGGTACAAAATTGACGATGTAGTAAGCCTCGGCAAACGTCTCGTACCCGATGAGTGAGTAGAACCTGGCGTTTCACATTGACCGGGAACCGGGGGCGGCCTTTTTCCATATGGCCTTTAGTTTTCAACGTTTCTTTTAGGGGAGTCTGCATTGGGCTCACGGCAAGTGAACTTTTCATTGTGTGGCAAAAACACTCCATAAAATTTTAAGTAGAGCAATCGAGCATGATTAAAAATACATTAAGGCAGGTGGCTACGCTAGCTCTGATTTTTCTTTTTTGTTCAATCTTCTCAAATGCGTATTCCAAAGACGCGGGATCTCTTATTGAAGTAACGCCAATAGTCAAAAAGTACGCGTTCAATGTAGTAAAACCTAATCTTGATGCATATGACAAAAAGGACAAATTATCCCAGTTGATGAAAGTGTCTGAGGTTATATCGGATTCTGAACTTGGTGTTCAAACAAACGCCATTGAACCAAGTAAGTTTATTATCTACGATAAGTTGGAAACACTTAAACTCGGATTCCTGTACACCTTCAATCTTTCATCTGAACAAAAGCAAATACTAAAAACCTGGCGCTCCAAATTTATGCGCTCGAACCCGGCAGATGTCTTTTTTGCCCCCTCTGCGGATGACATTATTGAAACAAAAGCGGCTTTTGGTTGTTCCCATTATGCCAGGTCATTTATCGCTGTAGTAAAAGCGCTTCATTTGGTGACTAATCCTGAAGATCTCCGTTACGCGATTACCAGCAAGTCTGATAATTACAATCAGGCGTTGGCTAAAGGTGATAAAGATATGACAATAAACGGTCATCAATTCGCAATCGTGAGGATTGGCGGTAAATGGATAGCGTTAAATACCTCCAAAAGCGAATGGACTCAACTGCCTGATGAATTTACACCTGATTCTGTTGTTCCTCCGAAAAATATTTCTGTTCGATTCGCTTCATATCCTGAAGTTACATTTTTGTTTCGAAAGATTGGAAAAGACTTTAATGACGACTGCAATGATAGTTCATTGATTGCCCTAATGAATATCTATCGTTCGGGGGATGCAAATAATCAGAACTTCAAATGGGAAGAATATTCAAATATAAGCAGTTAAACGCACACAACAAACGCATACACCCGACCACCCCGCCGTTCGTTCCTCACTCTGGGGCTGGCGGGTGATGCCGGTGTTATCTCATAGGACTTAAGGAGACACAGTAAGTGAATAGATATCGCATTTACCAAGTTGATGCATTTACAAAAAACCGATTTCAAGGAAATCCGGCTGGAGTTGTTGCGAATGCCGATGGACTTACTGAATCTCAGATGCAGGCCATAGCACGCGAGTTAAACAATGCCGAGACAGCTTTCATCCTCTCTCCAACAGCACCTGACCATGATGTTTGGATTCGCTTTTTCACACCAACAACCGAGGTTCCTTCGTGTGGACATGCTACGATATCCGCGCACTATGTTCGTGCCATAGAAAATGATCTTTCCTCATGCACCATTCAACAACGCATAGGGATAGGCATACTGCCGGTGGATATTGTAAAGGAAGATTATGACTACAGAGTCATTATGACGCAGGGAAGTGTCGAGATATCTGATTCTGTTAACGTCGAAACCCAAAACGAAATCATTAGCGCACTTGGCTTATTACATCATGATCTTGATGAGCGGTGCCCAATACAAGTAGCCTCTACTGGACACTCGAAAGTTATGGTTGGCATTAAAAGCAGGGAGACACTTAATGCCCTTCAACCGGATTTAATGCGTTTGACCAACATAAGTAAGAAAATCGAGTGTAATGGTTTTTTCATGTTTACCTTCGATTCTGATGACAGTGATGTCCTCACCCACGGCAGAATGTTTGCGCCTGCAATAGGCATTCCTGAAGATCCTGTTACCGGAAACGCAAATGGACCGCTTGGGGCTTATTTGGTGCACCATAATATCTTAGAAACGCAGGATGGATTCACGTTTAAGGGTAAGCAGGGTGAGGCTATTGGAAGGCCGGGGATCGTTACAGTTTCTGTTAAGGTCAAGAATGGAAGACCATTTAAGGTTCAAGTAGGGGGGCATGCCGTCGTCGCATTTAAGACAGAAATAGAAATATAAAGGCTCATGAGATAACATTTAAATTCAGCGGACTCGCTAATACTCGCCACTGATTTCTGTGCGATTAGTGCCGTGACCGAATCTATTCACACCCGAAAGGAGATTTTCTTCAATGGACATTCCACGGATCTTCAACATCACCGAAAGTGCTCACCGCATCCATAACCCGTTCACACCCGAAAAGCTCGCCACTCTCGGCGCGGCGCTGCGTCTGGAAACGGGGACCCGAGTGCTCGACCTCGGCAGCGGTTCGGGGGAGATGCTGTGCACCTGGGCACGCGATTACGGAGTCATCGGCACCGGCATCGACATGAGCCAGTTGTTCACCGAGCAAGCGAAACTCCGC
>JBFESJ010000312.1:0-3274 GCA_041548585.1 Desulfobacterales bacterium
AGTCCAATTTGATTTTGAACTCATTTTCATCATTGAAAGAATCTGGCCTAACGCACCAAATAGTCTTCTGCAGAACTATTTGGTAAAAATGAGAGTGTTTCTTCTTATCAGTTAGGTTCTTGAACTTGTATATTTTCATCGTGCTCCAAGGCTAACGCGGCCTTCAGCCGCGAGCGAAGTGAGTCGGACTGAAAGGCGAGGTTATGATATTTTGCGCCTTTGGTTCCAGATTTGTTATAAGGTCCAAGTCCCATAGAAATATTTGTCAAGAATATCGCCTGCCTCATACTTTGCCCATTTTTCAATTCCGACGTTTTTTATGCGGCAAAGATTGAAAACTTTCGTATTGTGCAGTTTCATGGCTTGGTCACTGTAAGGATGGAGATATTCACAAGGAAAATCATTGCATTCAGCACATGTTTTCATATCAGTTTTTTCAATACATTTGTAAACCCTGCATTCCATAGCAAGATGGGCACATTGACCATCTTCAGCCCTGCATCCTTTGCATTTGATTTCATCTGTGGAAAGGCTAAGGACACCTGCAATTGTTTCGGCCATTTCCTGATCAAACTGTGCCAAATAAAGATAACACTCAAAGCACGGCAAACCGCAGGGAGCGGTCATATATTCAAAATCTACTGCCTCATTTTGGCGCTTTCTCTTTACTTCTCTTCCCATTTCCCTGATTTTCAGTAAAGTTTCCATGCTCATAACAAGTGCTCCTTCCAAATGAAATGTTCGCATTAATTATATGAGTATCATAACATTAATATTATGTGGAATTCTTCTTTTTGATAAGTTACCACAATTTGAGACACTTTTAATCCAGCGAAAAGAATTTCGATAACTGAGTATTTAATTCATTACAAATATCTTGGAGATATCCCAAAATGTTGAAGTCTCAAAAAGACTGCAATAAGAAACAGATAACAAATACGTAATTATCGTTCTCTCTTCAGATGCCACATAGCTTGGTCAAGCTTCCTTATGCTTATAATTTTTTTATCCATGGCTTCTATCGTCAATTTTGCAAGATCAGTATTTGGCGCTTCGGAATTGAGTGTTTTATTAACAAACGGTAGAGATGAATATATTGCAACTATTCTGTGATTTGCAGAAGTACTTTCTTTTTTGCTAAACCATTTTCCGTTAATCTTCGCACCATATCCACTCGCACCGGCGCCGGTTCCGATGTCTTTAAATTTGGTTGCGCTTAAAACGAAATCCACGTATCCAATGATTACTCCATAGTTATCAAGTTCCTGCTCTGGAATATTATCTATCTCTTTCGTTAATCGTTCTTTATCGAGGTCTCTGTTTTTCATCGTCACCTTTGAAGTCTTGATCACAGACAGTTCCGCTCTCACTGTGTTGCTAAGCTCACCCTGAAGAAAGCTTAACCATGTAACATTCCCGGTAAGTGAGTTTTCAATAAGATCTTTGAAGACCACTTCATTTTGAGGTGTTACCAATGGCTTTGAGTTTTCAGAAAGATAGTTGTCCAAGCCCCTCACATTCCCTGTTTGAAGGTTAACGATTGATCCAAGGACCCAGCTTGGATCAACGTCATTCATGCTATCGGCGACTTCGACTTCGTTTATTTGATCAGCGAAAGTAGGTAACGTTGCCTTTATTGGAGCCTCCGGAATAGAGAGTCCATTGCAGCCGACAATCATAAATGACATAAATGCTATAAGAATAAATAAGTGTCTCATAATTATCCTCCTTTATTTTGTATATAACGTTAATTTAAAATAATTTTTTAACATTCTAAAAAAATTAAAATTTTGATAAATGAGCCACTCCTCCAATCATACAATTAAATTAACAGATAAAAAATTTGAACTGTAAATATCAAGCAAGGATTATTTTGCAGATATCGTTTTCGTATTTCGTGTATCATTTAAAGTGAATATCTTGGAGATATCACACGAATTTTGAAGCTCTGATATTTACATTTTTATTGTAGGTATCTGTCTTTTTTCAGTTCAAATTTTAAATGTTAATTTCTCAATAAAGCGCCTGAGAGTAACCATATTTGCTTTCTGCATAACGGACTTCAATTAATCTTTAGATGGATCATATTCTTCCACTATTGTACCAGCGCTTGGGATCCCACCTATAGCATAGATCTTTGCATTTTCTGTACTTGCCGCTAAATAAGCCCTTTCTGTTGGCATCGGAGACTTTATGGCCCAAGTGTTCGTTGCTGGGTCGTATTCTTCCGTCGCATTGCTGGGAGTTCCTGCACCAGAAGGATACCCTCCCATGGCGTAAATCTTACCATTTACCACTGCAGTTGCAAGTGCATATCGACCTGTAGGCATGGAAGCTTTTGGAGCCCACGTATTGGTGGCTGGATCGTACGCTTCAACGATCCAATCACCGGTATCAGAAACTCGTCCACCTATAGCATAGATTTTCCCATTGACCACGGCAGCAGCCAGCTTGTCTCTTGCGGTCGGCATGGGAGTTTTTGTTGACCAAGTATCAGTTGCGGGGTCATATTCTTCGACAATGTCCATCGGAGGACCCAACGGTGCTCCACCAATAACATATATTTTTCCGTTAACAACGCCGGACGCGAGGCCCAAACGGGCAGTCGGCATGGGATTTTTTGGTGTCCAAGTATTTGTTGAGGGATCATATTCTTCAACTGTATTTAATTGAGTGCCGTTGTAACCCCCAATTGCGTAAATCTTTCCATTGACGGCACTAACGGTCAATTGCTCCCTGTGAGTCGGTATTGAAGCTTTGATTGCCCATGTATCCGTTGCTGGATCATACTCCAATGTTTCGTCGCCACCACCACCTCCAATGATATATATCCTGCCATTCACATTTTCCGCCCCCATCCCTGAACGCCCTAAAGGCATCGGTGCTTTTGACACCCAAGAATCATCGGTTACAGTGAAAATATCGGATAATATATTTGAACTGAGATTCGTTGTATCAGTGATATAAATTTCAAACATATAATTACCTGCGACTGAGGTATTAATATCGTAGACGCCTTCAATTGTACCGGATGTAAGTCCTGAAATTCCTTGAATAGGATCAGTGGTACTATCAAGCAGGTTATCATCGGAATCGAAAATAGTAAGGGTCAACGTTGACACATTACCGTCGTTATCTACGAAATCCAAAGTTCCCCAAACAGGAATCGTTCCTCCGCCACTGCCCTCGGGGGTTGATGTAGGAGAACAGCTAAAATTTGAAATAACCGGTGCGCTCCCACCGCCGCCGCCACCACCGCCGCCGCCAGAACCGA
>JBFESJ010000313.1:0-3262 GCA_041548585.1 Desulfobacterales bacterium
ATGTTCTCTTTAACGCGCTCTAATTTGCTCAGACAGCTTCCCGACCTAAACGAAATCATCCGGCGGCTTACGGCAAATTGTGACCGTTATTCATTCAACCACACCAAAGGCGGATAAATCGGAACATATTTTTGGCAACTGATATAGAAAAAATCCTTGGGCTGATGACCCATGATCCAGGGGAAAAAACGAATCCGGCGCGGATATCTTTTAAGAAATATCCGCGCCGGGCGTATTTAGACCCATGGTTGGGTTTAAAAAGGTCGTCGTCAGACGCCTAAAAATGATATACCATCCGGAGATTAAAGCGCTCTCCTTCCGGGCGGTTCTCGACGCTCGATTCAAAATAAACATTCAAGAAAAAGTGAAGGTCCTTGGAGTAATGGTATACCGCCCCCGGACCGATGCCCAATACTTTTTCCTGGCTGTCGGGAACGTCATTACCGTTCATTTGGGTATCCGTGATTTGATCGAGGTAATAACCGTTTATTCCCAAACGCAGACGTTTGGGCAGAATTTCGTATGCCGTGGCAAAATTTACGTGGATCGCCTGCCCGGCCTGGGTGTCATTGGCGCCCGGGCCAAACCCCCGATTCGGGTCGCTGTTTTCAGCGTTCCAGAGATAGTGAAGCCGTGCGGTGACCGTCCATTTGGGCGTAATAAAGAAAGTGCCCGCCCAGTAGGGGTTGAATGAAAAAAAGTTGCTGCCGGGGTTCAATTCTTTATTTTCATCGTATTTTCCGGTGGGGAAAATCAATTGAAACTCAATCCGATGCATGAATCGCGGGCCGTTGGCACCCATGATCGGATCCCATTGCAAAAATGGGCCCACCGTAATGTCTCCCAGACCGGTTCCGTTGTCTTGGGGGCCAAAATCCCCTAACATAGAACTGAAATCAAGACTAACAACAGGTATGATTACATTTAATCCCCATTTTCCGCCAAAGAGCAGTGCTTGATCGGACTGATAAATGAACTGGGACAAACTGATCCATGCATCAAGTTCTTCATCTATATTCGCCGGGTCTCCATCCTGATTCTTAAATTCGTCAGAGGTCCAGTACTGAACATACTGGCTAAAATAAAACCCCGGCCCGGACGGCGGCCCGCCGTCCAGAAAACTGGTAGCTCCGAGATTCACGGCCGGCAAGTCATAGGCCTGGACCGGAACACCCACTGCCAGCGTCACCATCAATGCACATGCAATTACAACTGTTTTGGCAAATTTCATCATTGATTCCTCCTTTTTCTGCGTCTGTTTTAACCCGTCTGATGTCACAATTGGAATCCGTCAATTAAGGGGTAACAATCAACGACTCTTCAAACGTCCGGGTTTGGGGAAATTTTCGAACACCTTTTCTGCAGCGGCCATCTCCTCCTCGGATAAAGCAAAATTTGTGAGTTCGTTTGAAAGATACTTGTCATATCCCACAAGGTCGATGAGTCCGTGACCGCTGAAATTAAACAGAATGACTTTTTCTTTGCCTTCTTCTTTGGCTTTTAGGGCCTCTTCCATAACCAAGGAAATGACATGGTTTGTTTCCGGCGCCGGAATGATGCCTTCGGTTTTGGCAAAAGCCACACCCGCGGAATAGGCATCCAGCTGGGTTACCGATTTTGGAGTTATGATCTCTTCGTCCACCAACTGACTCACCATGGGGGCCATACCGTGATACCGGAGGCCTCCGGCATGTACGGGCGGTGGAACAAAGGCATGTCCAAGGCTGTGCATGGGAAGCAGCGGGGTATATCGGGCCGTATCGCCGTGATCATAAACAAAGGGGGCTCTGGTTAATGTGGGGCAGGCTGCCGGTTCGACGGGATAGATTTCAATGTCCTTTCCGTTGAGTTTGTCGTAGACAAAGGGAAACGCAAGGCCCGCAAAATTGCTCCCACCACCGGCACATCCCAAAACGATATCGGGAGATTCACCGATTTTTTCCATTTGCTTTTTGGCTTCGAGCCCGATGATGGTTTGGTGTAAGAGCACGTGATTGAGAACACTTCCGAGTGAGTAGCGTGTCTGGCCGCTGGTGTCTGTTACGGCCGCTTCAATGGCTTCACTGATGGCAATTCCCAAACTTCCCGGTGTATCCGGATAGGTGGCAAGTATTTCCTGGCCGGCTTTGGTTTCCGAGCTGGGGCTGGCAATGCACCTGGCGCCCCAGGTTTCCATCATCGATTTTCGATAGGGCTTTTGATCGAAACTGACCCGTACCATAAAGACCTTTAATTCGATGCCAAACTGAGAACACGCAAATGCCAGGGCACTGCCCCATTGACCGGCGCCGGTCTCGGTGGTCAGTTTTTTGATACCGAAGGCCTTGTTATAGTAAGCCTGGGGTACGGCCGTGTTGGGCTTATGGCTGCCGGGTGGACTGACGCTCTCGTTTTTGTAGTAGATTTTGGCCGGTGTATCCAGATACGCTTCAAGTGAAAGCGCCCTGACCAAAGGTGAAGGACGCCAGAGGGTCAAGACGTTTAGGACCTCTTCAGGAATATCGATCCATCGTTCGCTACTGACCTCCTGCTCAATCAGATTCATGGGAAAGACCGGTGCCAAAGCCTCGGGACTCACCGGATTTCCGTCCGGACCCAACGGTGGATTCAACTTAATGTCCGCCAGTAAGTTGTACCATTGCCGCGGGATCTCCGCTTCCGTCAAGAATACTTTTCTGTTTTTCATGGAAACCTCCTTGTAAAAAAATAAAAAAAGCCGGGGTTGCTCTGAGTAGCCCCGGCTTTTAAACCAAAAGAGCCGTGAGCCACTTCTGTGAAACCCTCGAAGCCGCTCACAGCCCTTGATATGTTATTTGTGCAAAATCAGGTGATGAGCAAACTTCATGTCATTTGCCACCACCAGTACCAGTTTATAGTTTTCATGATATCCTCAAAAAATTTTATGAATACGGTTCATATACAAATATAATCTTTTTGTCAACAATCAATTAAAGCTTTCTGAAGTCCGGCCAATACGGGACAGGGAATCAGTGACGCTTTGGCATCTTAACATTGACACCTATTTTGGAGCCGTTGTATAAAAAACATAGTGTGAACTCTTCACCGTCTGAGGTCTTCCTTATTATGGATTTTTCCAATGGAATGTACACGGCGAAATTTCATAAAAAGATCGCTCATTTTGGGCGCTTCTCTGTTTTTCGATAACAATCCCCTCCTTGCCCTGAATTCAGAGAAAGAGCAGTGGCATCCTTCCTATGTAAAACTCGAAAAAGAAGGGGAGCTTTCCAAAAGAGTTGAACAA
>JBFESJ010000314.1:0-3137 GCA_041548585.1 Desulfobacterales bacterium
ACAATTCTTTGGGGTTGGGAAAAGAGGTTTGAACCAGTATGGCGCCGGTGGTGGGATCCACGTTTCGGTCAATAAACTCTGGTTTGCCTTTGTGTTCGTATAACGATCCGTCTGCCAGAATCAGTTCCAGATTTTCTTTTCTGGATTTCCGAGCAGCCGATTCAACCTTCGATGAAAATTCCCGGGCCACCTGAAGATATTGCGTCTCCGTAATGAAGAACTCCACAAGAACGGTGTCGATTCGTGAAACCGTATTCAAAATTACCGGATTGGGACTTCGACCGACAAAATCTCCCACTTTGGCTGTTGTCTTTCCAATAATTCCGGAGATGGGAGAATAAATCTTGGTATAACCGAGTTGGATGTTGCTCGCCCTCAGATTCGCTTTGGCAGCTTTCACCGATTCGATGGAAGCATCATGTTGGGCGACAGCGGCATCCAAATCACTCTCACTGACCGCCTTCTCCTTTGCAAGGGGCTCGATCCTGTCCAAATCACTTTTGGCTTTCGCCCGCCTTGTGTTTGCTTCCGCGACCCGGCTCATTTTTGCCGCAACATCGGCCTCAAACGGCTGACTTTCCAAGGTATAGAGTAGAGCACCTTTTTCGACCCGTGCCCCTTCTTCAAAATGAATACCCTCCAGAAAACCTTCCACCCTTGCCCGTATGGCAATATCTTTGAAACCGTATATCTGGCCGACAAATTCCTGGTAAATGGGAACGTCTATTGCTTGTGTAACGACAACTGTGACCTGGGGTGGTGGCGCTTGTGTCTGTTGTTCCTCTTTTTTGCTGCACGAAAAAAACAACAAAAATAAAATGCATGGCAAAATTAGCTTTATCGTTTTCATGTTTTTCTCTTTATCATTCTAAACAAAAGTTAAGTGTTAAGGGAGATTCATTCTGCATTCACAACAACAATGCTGCAGAATATTCCCTCAAGAACAATTTTGATTCAATCACACATTGCGGATAACGCAACCTAGAGCAAACATAATCTGTTAGGTTGATTGGGGTGGTAGATATAGTTACCGTTCTTAAGCCGGTAAAACGAAACTTCCAGATAATGTGTGAAACTTAGGCAAATCGAATAAATGTGGGCATATCTGATTTTTGGATGATATAACAAGACGCTTAAGTAATCCGGAATGCCAACCGCCGCTGAATAAGAATCAAAACCAATAACTCTATTATCAAAGACCATTGCAATTTTTGCGCCAATGAAAATTAGGGTTTTTTTCGGATACACGGAAAGAACTGTATTTTTTTTGATTTCATACGGTTGACAATCGGAATGTAAATCCGAAAACTGCCATCATTTTGGTTTTTTGAAACAGTATTGTATCACAAAATGTATCATAAAATACCACCATGAGGCATTCCCTCATAGATGAAATTCCAGTCAAAATATAACCCTTTGATATATAACTATAATCTTCCCATATAAATATTTGGTACAACTGGCATAAATTTTGATTTACTTACATAGGGGAAGCAATTGATGAATCTTCAAAAATGCTTGTTAAAATATTAAAACGGCTCTTTAATAAACAATTATTTTTTACTTTGAAATCGAAAGGAAAATTATCATGGAAAACGAAGTTCATGTATGTAATAGTTGCGGAAAAGTCGCTGAAGGTACCGGTCACCTGTGTGACCCTGTAGAACTAAAAGAAGCTTATGTATGTGACCACTGTGGTCTGGCTAACGAAGATCCCAGGCATATCTGCAAGCCAAAACTGCAGCACATCAATTTTGTCTGCATATCCTGCGGTCGCGTAGCAGAGTTGCCCAAACAGCTGTGCAACCCAAGAGATATTGTACTCATGGCAAAAGATGAACCTCCAACGAAAATTATTTAGTTTCCACCCAGAAATGGCCCTTTTCCGCAATCTCTGTGTCAATCTGCGGAATCACTTGTGTGGCGTACCACTTGTACGCCTCCGCATAATTCCTTGATTTCCTTGATCTTGCGAAAAATTGCTAATTTCTGCACTGGAAACTTAAGTTATGCCTGATGTACATTTACGAATGGCACTATTTAGATTTTTAAAGGTTATTGATGCCCGTCCCAAGAGGTAAAATCTGTCTCTGTTTGGAGTCGCCATTGATGGAATACAGGACAGCGCTGGATCTACAGCGAAGTCTTGTAGGTGCCAGGCAAAACAACGTCCTTGAAAACAACCTGGTTTTACTCCTTGAACACCCATCTGTTTTTACTTTGGGTCAAAGGGGTGGCATAAAGAACCTGAAGGTTTCGAAAACGTTTTTAGAAAGATTAAATATCCCGATTTTTCAGGTGGAAAGAGGGGGCGATATTACGTTCCACGGGCCGGGTCAACTGGTCATTTATCCCATCATCGATCTGACCAAAGCCAGACTGAAGGTCCTCGATTACGTAGCAGGTCTTGAAGAAATCATGCTTCGGACGGCTTCAGACTGGGAGATACCGGCTGAAAGGAATTCTACCAACAGGGGAATCTGGGTTGCAGGCAAAAAGCTCGGCAGCATAGGTATTTCCGTAAAACGGGGCGTCTCATTTCACGGTTTTGCACTGAACGTCAACCTGTCGCTGAAACCGTTTAAATGGATTCATCCATGCGGAATTCAGAGTGTTGGCGTTACGTCCATGGAAAAGGAGTTATCGCAAAAAATATCCATGAGTCAAGTTCGAGAGGTCGTAACGCATCATTTTGAATCCGTTTTCGGATTTGACCTTGTCAGAATTGATGATAATGATCTGAATCATCTTTTACCTAAACTGAGCATTTCAAATAGTGACAGGGCTATAAAAAAATAAGGATCATCTCCCGATTAGTTGTAGTTAATTTGGGTAAAATAAGTGGGTCGTCTCCAATTGAGCAGGTGTGATCCCACAGGGTTCCAGGGGTCAAGGATTCAAGGCCCGCCCTGTCGCGACGCGGTGATTACTTAAAGTATAGGCTAAATCGCATAAAAATAACAGCTCATTGACAATATAGTAAAGTTAATCGGTCTGGGCCAGGGGTTCGAGTGAAATACTAAAGAACTAAAAAGAGTTGAAAAAGGTGAATTGAGTACACTAAAAAAAGACATGGCAGAAATCGAAAGATTGTTAAAGGCGCTGATAAAGTCATTAGAAAACAAACACTTGAATCC
>JBFESJ010000315.1:0-3122 GCA_041548585.1 Desulfobacterales bacterium
CAACCTTTTTCATAACGAAACCGCCTCATTCTGGAAGGGTCCGGGAATGAAACCCGATGAAATCAAGACCGAGGTCTTTTTGTTGCCTTGCGCCACCAGTGTGGAAAAAGAAGGTTCGATTACCAACTCCGGTCGCTGGAGTCAATGGCGTTACCAGGGTCCCAAACTATTACGCGGCGTTAAGCCGGACGGCGATATTATGGTGGAACTATTCGAAAAGGTCCGTGAGCTGTATCAAGGCGGCGGAACATTTCCCGAGCCCATCCAAAACTTTCGCTGGGACTTTGTAAAGGACGGGAAATTTGACGCCCATGCCGTTGCCAAGCTAATCAACGGCTACTTTGAACAGGATGTGACCATAAAGGACAAATCGTATAAAAAGGGAACCCTTGTACCGTCGTTTGCCTTCCTTTTGGATGACGGTTCCACCAGTTCCGGCAACTGGCTCTATTGCAATTCCTATACGGAAAAAGGCAACATGGCGGCCCGCAGGGAAAAGAAAGATCCCACCGGTATGGGTCTTTATCCGGAATGGTCATGGTGCTGGCCGGTCAATCGACGCATTATTTACAATCGAGCGGCGGTGGATCTTACAGGCAAGCCCTGGTCGCCCAACAAGAACATTCTGGAATACAAGGACGGCAAATGGATAGGAGATGTTCCGGACGGCGGCTGGCCGCCCATGACAAATAAAGAAAAAACCAAGCGCCCGTTTATTATGAAGCCGGACGGCGTGGCGTCGGTCTTTGGTCCTGGTCGAGCCGACGGGCCTTTCCCCGAGCACTACGAACCCTTGGAATGTCCGGTTCCCAAGAACTTGATGTCCAGCCAGCGCATAAATCCCGTTGCACCGATTTATGGTACGGAAGCGGATGCGCATTTTTCTTGCGATCCCCGCTTCCCCTTTGTGGGCACCACCTACCGGGTCACCGAGCACTGGCAGACCGGCATTCTGACCCGATGGCAGCCCTGGTTGCTGGAGCTCCAGCCGCAGCTCTTCGTAGAGATGAGCAATGAACTGGGCAAGCTCAAAGGAATCAACAACGGGGACATGTGTAAAGTATCCTCGGCCCGCGGGGAAGTGGAAGCCGTGGCTATTGTAACCGGTCGATTTAAACCCTTTAAAGTACAAGGAACGACTGTTCATCAAATAGGTCTACCCTGGTGCTTCGGATGGGTGCAACCAAAGGACGGCGGAGATTCGGCCAACCTTTTGACGCCATCCACCGGTGATCCCAACACAAGAATCCCGGAGACCAAGGCGTTTATGGTCAACGTGGACAAAATCGGGAAAAGGAGGGCGTAAACCATGGCTGGTAAATTTTTCTTTATAGACACGACCCGTTGCACGGCCTGCCGCGGCTGTCAAACCGCCTGCAAGCAGTATAAAAAGCACGGTGTCACCAAAACAAAGCAATATGGCACGTACCAGAATCCACCGGACCTGGACGGCAACACGTTCCGCCTGGTGCGCTTTTCGGAGCACCCCTCTGAGAAAAACTCTATGGTCTGGTACTTTTTCACTGAAGCCTGCCGTCACTGTTTGAAACCGCCGTGTAAAAAGAAAGCCGATCAGATCTTAAAGGATGCGATCATCGTTAAAGACTACGGTGCTGTCCTATATACCGAGAAAACCAAAGATCTGGAAAAAAGTTTCAAGGCAATCAAACAGGCCTGCCCTTGGAGTATTCCTACTTGGAGCAAAGACGAAGACCAGATTGTCAAGTGCAATATGTGCTACGATCGCGTTGAGGCCGGGCTTTTGCCGGCCTGTGCCAAAGCCTGTCCCACCGGAGCACTCAACTTCGGTGATGAGGCAGATATGAAAAAACTTGCCACCGAACACTTGAACGCGGCCCAGAAAAAGTTCGGTGGTAAGGGTGAAATTCTAGACCTTGAGGACGTTCGGGCGTTATATTTGATAATAGACGAACAGGTGAAGTATCGTCCGGTAGCATAATCTGAACTGGGGCTGCCGTTACGGAGCCCCAGTTTTCTCCAGACGACCCGAAGATTATTGCCCTTAAGCCAAACTTTCAAGGGGCGCTTTGATTTCGGAATGACTGACCTGGCAATTTTTTTGAACTTTAAATTGAATAAGGTGTAACGTGACACCAGTGGGCTCCGCCTTGGCGGAACCCAGTTGTCATATCGTTTTATTCACCCTAAGTGAAATTAACTCATGGAAATAAGCTTGGACGATATAACTGCCAAGGTGCAAATAATCAAAAATCGAAACCCAGTCTATGCTGAGCTGGCGCAGTGGGTCGGAGAACTTTTATCCACGACGGTTAAGGCTTCGGAAAATTTTCGCCCCTCGGCCATGGCGCTTGAGTTGGATTCTTTACCAAAGGCTTGGTACCAGGGGAAGTCCCTTTTAAATCCAGTTGAATTGTCCCTGGACTGGGAGCAGGCCAAAGATCTGTATAAACAACTGGTGGACCGGATAAAAACCAGAAAAGACGGCCAAAGGCAGGTTGAAGGACTGGTTAAGGCCCTGGACAAAGACCATAACGGAATCCCCATATTGATGACGGCGGTGTTGACCGCTGACTTCAAAGCGATTCAAACTGCCGCCCAGGAATTTAATGTCGATCCTCCGGTATTGACACTTCTTCTCCGTTTGTCACTGAGGCCCGCGCTATTAGAAACAGCACACGCCGTCCAAGGTCTGCTGGACTTAAATCAATGGAGTTACGGCCACTGCCCGGTGTGCGGCTCAGCGCCAAGACTGGCCGATCTTTCCGGAGAGGGTGGTAAAAGGAGCCTCCACTGCTCTTTGTGTGAAACCGTTTGGACCTACCCGCGCCTTCAATGCCCTTTTTGTGAGAATGATAACAGAAAAGATTTAAGCTACCTCCGTGCAGAGAATGAAGAAGGGTTGCGCGTGGATCTTTGCAAACGCTGCGGCCATTACCTCAAGACCATTGATCTGCGGGAACTGTCCGGACCTGTCATTGTTCCTTTAGATGATGTTGCGACCTGGCATCTGGATCTGGTCGCCCAAAAAAATATAGAAGGTTCAGATACAACCAGAACCCGGATCACTTAGCCGATGATTCTCTACCGTTGGGCTGAGATGGAGAAGGATCCGTGATAATACGTTTTTTTTGAAAATAACG
>JBFESJ010000316.1:0-3104 GCA_041548585.1 Desulfobacterales bacterium
AAGAGGGCCGCCGGGCAGTTTAAACTTTTTAAACTTCTCGACCAAGTCATCCATTTTGGGAGGAACGATTCCTCCTTCCTTTCCCTCTTGCTGTTTTTTAAGTTTTTCCCAATCCCAGTTCATAGTGTTTTTCCCGTTAATTTAGTTTTAAAATGCTTAAATCTCTTATTAATTTAAGTTACCAATCCGTCCAAGTCAAGTAAAAAGCAATGTTTATATGTGAATCGCAACATTTGAATGGCGATCATTGATCACCCCTTAAAACGTTTCTTGGGATTTCACCATAATTGTTTCTTGACAACACGATGAATCACTTTATAGTTCCTTATATTATGGCGAAACGGAAAAAAAATAAAGAATTTGTGCACATCGGGAAAATTATAAACGGTGTCTTAAAAACCTGTCGAAGTGATGGCAATGCGGAGCTTCTAGAGGTTTGGAGTCTTTGGGAAAACGCTGTAGGAGATGTCATCGCAAAAAATGCCAGACCGGAGGCGTTCAAGGGAAGATTACTCCTGGTCCATGTAAACAGTCCGCCCTGGATGCACCAACTCCAATTTTTAAAAAAAGATATTATAAAAAAAATCAACAACGCATTGGGAAAAAACCTGGTGCAGGACATAAAATTCAAGATCGGGCCGGTATAAGATGAAGTCTTTAACCACAGATACGTTCTTTAATGGCCGAATTCAAGTTAAGCAGAATCGGTCCGGCTACCGTTTTTCCATAGATGCTGTTTTACTGGCTTGGCATGTCAGACCTTGCATGAATGACACAATCCTCGATTTGGGCACAGGTTGTGGTATTATTCCTATGATACTGGCATATCGTAATCCGGGAGTTAAAATTTACGGTATCGAGGTACAGACGGAACTTGCTGAAATCGCAAGCCTCAATGTTTCGGAAAACGACATGGAAAATCGAATTACCATCCTTTGTATGGATATGAAATCCCTAAAACATGATGTGACTTTCGGACCCGTAGATCTGGTCGTAAGTAACCCGCCGTTCAGAAAAGCAAAATCCGGAAGGATAAACCCGGATCAGCAGCGGGCAATAGCACGCCATGAAATAAGGACGACACTTTACGATGTTGTTGAAACTGCACGGGGTATGTTAAAAACTTCAGGACGATTTGTAATGGTCTATCCCGCAGAACGCATGACGGACATCCTGACCCAAATGCGCAACTCCAAGATAGAACCCAAGGCGGTTCGCATGGTACACTCAGGAAAGGACACAGGGGCAAAGATGATTCTCGTAGAGGGAAAAAAGGGAGGGCGTTCAGGGCTAAAGATCGGTTCTCCGATCATCATTTATCGGGAGAACGGTTCTTATTCTGACGAGGTAGAGTTAATGTTTAAGCCCTGATCCGAATCCGCAGTTCTATCCTGTTTAGCAATGACCGGCCGATTATTCCAGTGAATTCATTACCTGACCGGTAATTACTTTTGGATAAAAATAGGTCGCCTTGCGAGGCATAATCAGGCCGGCTTTGGCAATATCGCGTACCTGCTGAATTTTTGTTGGATTTAGTATAAAAGCAATGTCATGTCTTCCAGCAGACACCGAATCTATGGCCTCTTTTGCAATGCTGGAATAGGCGATCAGTTGCTCATTATCGAGCCGCGCTTGATCAAAACCCAACAGTTCCATAAAAATAAGACGGGTCAACACCGTCACATCAATATTTCTAATTACTTCTGGCAATTCACCACCGAACATATTTTCCATCACACCGGGTTTGAGTGTAAACAGGTGAAGTTCGGGACGATCTTTCATGCAAACGCCGATACAATTTTTTGAAGTGTTCGATTTAAGTATCGAGGTAAATTTTGCAAAATTTCCATTGTGCTGATCATTATCGTAAGGAAAAGTGGTGATATCAAAATGCTCCTTCGCTTTATGGATCAGCGAGTCTCTCAATTCGGCAGGAACTTCGTTTAACATGCGATGTGCTGGAAGAATAATAAGCCCTGGATCTTCCATGCTGCACAAGTACATCATTACATAATTTGCCGGATGATTGCCGTTTAAACCGGGAGAACCGGCTGACAGCCAATCTCTGTAGTTTAGCGCCGTTTCATAACGATGATGACCATCGGCAATAAAAACAATTTTATCCTCGAGGCCATCGGAAATCTTTCGGTGAACCGCATGATCGGTTATGCGCCACAGCTTGTGCTTTTGTTCATTTTCGTCTGTAAAAACAATATCCGGTGATTTGTTGGAGGCGGCACGCTTTAGTTCATCGAAAATTTGATTTTTTTTATCGGAAAACAACGAAAATATCGAACTGAAATTGGCATGGCATGCTTTCATCAGCTCGAGCCGTTCCGATTTTACCTTGGAAAAGGTTTTTTCATGCGGTAGAATAATTCCTTTCTCAAATGGCTCGAGGCGGATCAGGGCGATGAGACCATATCGAGTAACCCTCTTGCCGTCAAAATAAAATTCAACGGATGTGAGGTAAAACGCCGGTTCGTTGTCTAACGCAATAATATCATCTGAAAACCACTTATTGAGGCTTTCTGCCGCTCTGGTATAGCGGTTGTTTGTGGGTGTATCGTTTTCGGTGATTGTACCCAGCGTCAGTCTGATGATGTTCTGGGGATGACGTTGATGAAATTGAATCTGCTCCTGTACTGAGATAACGTCAAAAGGGGGGGCTACAACTTCTGCCAGGTTTTGGATCTTACGGGTATTATAGAGGATTCCTCTGAATGGGATGACTTCAGCCATATATAAAATTTCCTTTTTGCTATATTATTCTTGAATCTTTTCGATAAGGGAGAACTGATACTATAAAGTACCACGTTATTCAAGGAATAAAATTGAGGTTTTGTAAAAAATTAAATTCATCAAAACGAATAATTTTGTAAAAAGGTTATTGTTAATTATTCCTAAATAAGAGTATTGACATGCTATATTAATAAAGTATATTGAACCAACCTGTATTTCAAAATTTAAAGGTGCTGGAGAGGTGGCCGAGCGGCTGAAGGCCCCGCTCTCGAAAAGCGGTATCCTGTCAAAAACGGGATCGTGGGTTCGAATCCCACCCTCTCCGCCATAGCTCAGCACCTTAAGAAATTGATATCACCCCT
>JBFESJ010000317.1:0-3054 GCA_041548585.1 Desulfobacterales bacterium
ATTTAGACCGAAGTCTGCCGAAGACATTAAACTGTGGCGGTCAAGATAATGTTTTCCCTGACATCGATAAGGCCAAAGGGAAGCGTCATAATCATCTGAAAAGGTGTGAACCAATCCCACTTCACTTTGCAAACGAGCCTCACTGCCCATTAGATCCTTAAAATCGAATTTACCATATGCATATTTTAGACGAAACTCCCATCCAACTTCGCTGGCATCAGTTCCAGTATCCCCACGGTTTTCGTCATAGACAATGTCCGCAGTGAACCGTGCGCTGAACCAAGGCACGAACTCTTTCTTTACCGTTAAATAGGCTCGCTGAACTGTAAACGAACCAAAATCTTCTATAGTGTCATCGTCGAAATCTTTATGAAAATACTCCAGAAAATAGGTTCCTCCGATACTGATTCCCTGCAACCCTTTGGGCAGCTCAGATGGTTTTGCCTCGGCTTCGGTCTTTTTCACTTCAGCAGCGGCTTCTTTGGCCTCTTCAGGTGTTAAAACGCCTTTCTTTTCAAGCACATCAATCAATACATCTGTTTCTCCGGCATTTACATAGTGACCGTGAATTCCAAATGCAAAGACAAATGCTCCAATAATTGTAATACTTACTACAAGCTTCTTCATCTGTTGACCCTCCTTATGTTAAAACGGGTTGAAATTAAAAATATACTCCTTTACAATCATTTCCCGTGACTTAAAAATCCACAACTTCCTTTCCAACAATCCCGGTGAGATAACCCTAAGGTTAGTAATATTTAAAATCCAAAATGTTCGTTTCCTTGATATACTTTCTCATTTAAATAATTTTCGAACACCTTCTAAGATTTGGAAGAAAGCCTTTTGTAATTTATAGGAAGATACTTGTTCTCTTATCCTTGAAAATTGCGTTTAATAAATATTGATCCTTTTTGAATTTTTGATTAAATCGAATTAAATAAAATTTTTATTGCATCCGGAGTGAATTTATTTCAACGTGTTTTTCTGAATTAAGCTGTCCGGAATCAAGCGTCGAGCAAACGATCTGATAATTTTCCAACAAAAACGTTTGGGTTGTTTTTGCCAGATTCTGATAAAACAGGGTATCAGCTTTCTCAATGATGTTAGCGGCAAACTCCGGTACCCATGCTAATAGATGACTTTCTAAAAAATATTTTTGTTTTTGAACAAAACCGAGGGCTGTTTCTATTTCTGAGTTGGAAAAGGCTTCGATTTCTCTGAAAATTAAATAATACATGAATTCAAGTTCAGCCGTGATGTGGTCGGGGGCATCTTTAAAGTCCTTTGCAGTGTCAAGACCCTCTTCCCGGTATTTGTTTTCTACGTCAAGAGTGGACTCACCCATAAGAATTCGTCCGTCGTCCAAATACACCGACCCGTAGGGTGCGGCCAGCGATGTATAGGGGCCAACGAATAGTTTTGCATAATCAATTTTAAGCGCTTCTAAATTTTGGCCGTTTTCAGTCTTTTTGCGCATATGCCGCACACAATTAGCCGCGGGCTTACTCACATTTGCCAAGTGGAGTTCCAAATTATCCAATATGTCAGGTAAGTCCGGATTCGGCAGAAAATAGCATTCGCTCAAGAGTCGAAATGCCTCCATTCTCGACAGTTCATGGTTAATAATGTTTTTTGTTTCCATATCTATCCTTAAAATCTATCTTTACAAGCGCTGGGTTTGAGTTGATGCGATGCCGAACCCTTTGAAGGCGGCATCGCATGTGTTTCGTACGTTGTTTATTAAGGTGCTTCTGCCAGTTTCAGATAACGTTCTCCAAGGGTATACAATAGTAGCAAGACGGCAATGGCAAACGCAAACACCAACCATTCCCAGATGCTCGGAAAATAGCTGATAAACTCAGGGTATTGCTCTGCCTTAGGCCCAACCGGATGGCTCTGTCCGGCCAATAGAATTTCCATATGCATCATCAGCGTACCCACCAAAATTAAGGCCGAGGTAACGGTTTTGCCTCCTATACTTCTACGCACAGAAGGTATCAGCAGCAACACAAACGGCAAAAAGAGTCCTAGCAAGACTTCGAAGTGAAAACCCTGCCATGCACCAAAAGCATGCTCAAATTTATGATAAACCAGAAATTCCGGGACTGTTGTGGCCGATTCGATGGCGAATTTGAGAATCGAAAGGACAACCGCAATCCCCACAACATACGTAAAGATAACAGTAAACTCATTATACAAAGGGGTTTGGTGTTCAACGGCGTCGTCGCCGGTGACTCTATGAAAGATCATGCTATACAGCAAAAACAGGGCTGTGCCGCTTAGCAATCCCAATACGAGGCTGTAGATCGACATCATCGGGCCGAAGTAGGTGACGCGTGATTCGGTGATGCCAAAAATCGAGCCAATCATTAAGGGCGCTATTAGCGCAAGCAGAAAAGATATTACGCCTAATGCGTTGCTAAATCCGCTGTGCCAGTCACCTTTATGCATTCTCCAGAACTTGACGATTAGCACCACTAGTTCCATGCCGTATATTAAACCCATCCACCATATGGGGGATGAAAAATTCGGCGAGAAAAGAATCCAGAACATGTGTTGGACCGAGCCGAGTTCCAGCCCGATGGCCACAAACGCTCCCATAAGCGTAGCGATGGCCAGAAATACCAAACGCTTGGCAAATGGTTCATATTTTTTTACTTTTAGCACCAAAGGTATTCCGGCCAGAAGGGTCAGACCGGAACTTGTTAGCGCCAAAAAGATGTAAACCCCTAAAGGCAATGACCAAATGATGACATCATTCGTATTGAAAAGCGCATGACCCTGGGTAAAAAGCTTCACGGCGGTATATAGCCCAAGCAGAATTGCAATACCGAGGATCACAAGCCATATGCTGTATAATCCTTTTTTCTCATTCATTTAAACACCTCCTTTCGTCGGCCTGTACTGGGCCGGGTTGAAATCCCGGATATAAAACACATGAGGGTTGGTTCCGAGTTGCTCCCGCAACCTGAACGGGCGAAACTTGCCGAGCAGTTTAACCACATCGCTGTTGGGATCCTTCATATCTCCGAAAATCCGGGCATTGGCCGGACA
>JBFESJ010000318.1:0-3002 GCA_041548585.1 Desulfobacterales bacterium
GCTACGCTCCAACCCCGAAAAAGTCGGGATCTCCACTACGTTACGACAGGCAGGGATATGGGCGAACGCAGCATTTGCCTGGATAAAAAAAGCGATTTATTTAGCCTTTCTTTTGGCGATATCTGAAAGTTGAAGACATCACGTTTTAACATCTTTTTTTATACCTCTGACGTTGACATGATAAACAGAACTGTATAATCATTGGTTATGTCAAAATGCATGTGAGAACAAGCCATTAAACATGGCTATCCCGAGGAAATAGAATGGCATTTTCCCACCTAAGTAACTTATCAATCAGCGTTGAAAAGCAAGGTCCAGCTAAAGTCACAAAAGCGAGCTTTCCGCTCCGATATGGAAAATACTCGGAGATAAGAACATCCGAATACGAATTCCTGTTTAATTTAAATGGAGAAATTAAATTCATCCGGGGCCTCAATGCAAACTGGCCTCATCCTGCGGAACAGCTAAAGCGGACGGATGGCAATGACTGGGTGTATTATTCAGTCGGTGACGATAGTAGCGAGAATGGCATTATTTCCTGGCTGGGCGAATATTATCTGCCTTGTCTTCCATATCCTAGCAACCCAATTTGGGAGATTAACTATTTCTCAAATCCAGTGATAATGAATGCATTTGCAGCATGGCCTCAACTGTATGCGAATCTATATGGGACAAAAAATGATAGACTTCATCCTAAAGCCAAAGACTTGATTCGCAATATTTTAAATAATGATGATAAGGTGTTACACGAGCGTTCACAAAATATTCATTCAATCATAGGAGGACGTGTGTCGGTTCTTCCGCCTGATACACGACATGTTGATTACGAGATAATACCGCTTAATATTGCTGACGGATGTCTGTTTCACTGCAAGTTTTGCTGTGTAAAATCGGCACAACGATTTCAGGCCCGCTCCGGAGGCGATATTATCGAACAAATTAGACAACTGAAGCTGGTTTATGGCCGTAATCTTGAAAACTATAATGCCTTGTTTTTGGGAAATCATGACGCGCTTGAGGCAGGGGATGAACTTATTTTTATAGCAGCCTCCAAAGCCTACAAAGACTTCGGCTTTGGGGCGCGGACTAAAAACACTTTTCTTTTCTTGTTTGGAAGCGTGGATTCCTTCCTGAAGTCAAAAAACCAATTATTCGAAAAACTCGATCATCTTCCGTTTTATACCTATATCAACATCGGGCTCGAATCTATAGACCAATCAACTCTGGAATTTATTGGTAAACCTTTGAGCGAATCCAAGGTTCGTGAAGCATTCAAGAAGATGCTTGATATTAATGCCACCTATAAAAACATAGAGGTTACGGCCAATTTTATTATCGGAGAAGGATTATCTGCTGAACATTATCGATCCCTTAAAGAGCTGCTTCGAGACGCACCGGTTACCTCCCGCGGCAAAGGTGCTATATACCTGTCGCCCTTAAAAGATAGTCCCAAAAAGCGTGAATTGCTACCCTTTATTAATGAAATAAAAGACCAAAGTAAAATTCCTGTTTACATATATTTGATTCAACGACTGTAAGGCAAAAGTTAAAGTAAATTAATAGGGTAAAACATTGATTCTTGATTTAAAGGGGGTCAGTGGACAGAAACCCAAGAAAAAAAGAAAAGAGGAAAGAGCAAAGAGTAAAGGGCAGGGGCAAATGCAGCATTTACTTTAAGTAAAAAAAGCGATTTGTTTAGCCTGTTTTTAATAAGGCTATTTCAATATATCTTTACTTGAATGATGTTTGGTCTTTGAAAAGTAAACAAAAGTTTAAGCAACACAGATGCATTTATAAAATCCAACACGACATTTTTTGTTTGATTAACATAATCAACGATTAAAGGATAATAAATGCCATTACAAATTTCTTTCAGAGAGCGTCCCATTCATAGAGCACCATTAGAAGTTTTACAACATCTATACTACTATTCCACTCAGTATGGTCTATCTGTCGCTCAATTTACAGGAGCCCATCAAAACATCTACTCGCTACCAAAATCGGCGATCTTTTTTTCACATTAAGCGCCCCGTGCCAATCTATGCCCGGCTTTTTACATTGGCAGTCCTGCTTATCGGCATCCCACTACCCGCAGACTGTATGAGTGTTCGTCCTCCGATGAATCCTGAACAGTTAGAAGACGGAGATTATCTTCAAAAATCTAATATCGACAGCCGAAAAATACTGATCAAAGACAAGAACAACCATTTTCTAACAAAAACTCAACACCTTGTTACACTAAATTGGGAAAAAAAGGGTTGCGTTACCCATTTAGATCAGTATATCTGTAGGGCACAAAAGTTGACAAAAAATCCCCTCCTTAAATAAAATTGTGTAATCCTAATCTAACACGATTTTATTTAAAACTTAACCCATTAAAGTTTCAATAATAGTTCAAGGGGCAATACCTGAGATATTTAAGGTATTAGAGCCCGTCAATTCTGCATTGTAGTAACAAAAGGAAACATAAATGGAATCCAACGCGATAAAAAAGTCATCAAAGCCGGGGATGGGTTTGCTCACCAGCATTGTCATTTGCATCCTGGTTCTTTTGATCGGTGTAGCCGGAATGGTAATGCTGATCCGGTTAAAAAAACCTCCGGCTGAGGCACAAAACAGCGAACGGTCTTTGCGTGTGGAAGCCGTTCAGGCTAAAAAGGAGGATATTCAGGTATTTATAGCCGGCTATGGCGAAGTGAAAGCATTGACTGTCGTGCCCATTGCTTCTGAAGTTTCGGGAAGAATTGTTGATATACACCCCAGACTGAAAATCGGAGAGATTATTCCCAAAGGAGAGATTCTTTTTAAAATCGATCCAAAGGATTATTTGACAATCCTCAAAACCAACAGAAAACGCCTTAAAATCCTTAAGCGAAGTCATGAATTGGCCAAAAAAGAATATCAGCGGATTCTGGCGTTGTTCCAAAAAGATAATGTTGTTGCACTATCCAGGCTTGAAGCGGCCGAGAATACCATGCTTGCGGCTGCTGACCAGGAAAACC
>JBFESJ010000319.1:0-3000 GCA_041548585.1 Desulfobacterales bacterium
ATAAAAGACCCTTCTGATATTTCTCCCAGCAATCTTTTATTGCGCAGGCCAGCAAAACCGACCGTTGCAAGAGGCTCGCTTTAATCATATATTCATCTTCACTGTGATCCATAGCGCCGATGGGCCCCAAACCATCGATGACTGGTGTTTGTTCTCCGGCAATCAGATTAGCGTCCGATACCCCGGCCCTGAATTCTTCCGATACCGATATTCCAATGGATGTTGCTGTTTCCTGAAGCGCTTGGAAAAGTTTTTTATTCTGTTCAGAGGCCGGCATGGGAGGTCTTGAACTCAATATGGCAAAATGAGAGCTGGTTTTGGGGATGTCGTTTTTCTTGGTAATTTCGGAGATGCTTTTTTCCAGATCTGCCTTATCCGCTATCCCGATGAACCTGAAATCAATTCGGGCCAGAGCATGTTCAGGAACGGTGTTGGGGCCTATCCCGCCCTTGACCTTGCCCACATTGACACTGATTCCCCGATCCAAATCATTTAAGGATTCAAAGGCCATAATTTTATGAGCCAGTTCAGCAATGGCACTGGCTTTATCTTTTCCGGCAAATGCTGCATGGCCGGCAATTCCTTTAATTTTAAGTTCAAGAGAAAGGTTTCCTTTTCGGCCGGTAACGATTTCTCCATTGCGCCCCCCGGTTTCCAAGACAAATGCAAAAGCGCTGTTTCCGGCTTCCTTTTGAATATGATCTTTTGAGCTGGGAGACCCGATTTCTTCGTCGGAGTTAAAGAAGAATTTTACGGGTATTTTTGTTAAAAGCTTTTCATTATCGAGCGCCTTGAGTGCAAATATCCCTGCAACGAGACCACCTTTCATGTCAATGACGCCCGGGCCGAAACAGTGGGTATTGTCTTCCTTGTACCAGTTAAATTGGGTATCTTCCGGAAACACCGTATCCATATGTCCGGATAGAAGTATCTGTTTGTCAAAGCGCTCTTCACAAAGGGATCTAACAATAAGATGATTTCCAAATGTATCCTGTTCAATCACCTGGCAGGAGACGGCATTGGGTTGAAACGCGGACGTTATCAGACGGCCCATCTGATCCACCCCCTGTTTATTGTAGGTTCCGCTTTGAATCCGAACCATCTTTTCCAGAAGGGCGAGCATGTCCCGATGATGTGCTTTTAGAAAGGTGATTATGCGGTTGTGGGTGGCCATTTCTATTCAGGAATATTCGGCCAAGTTGTATAAAGCCCTTGATAATTTTTCAGCTTATATTCTTTTTCATTTTTATCGACAATATAATAATCAGGCATTAAAGGAATTTTGCCGATATTCGTTGCAATGACATACATGGGTTGAGCAAGCCCGGTCGTGTGACCCCGTAGTGCATCTCTAATAAGTTCGGCTCCTTTTTCAACCGGTGTGCGAAAATGATCGATTCCTGGTGCAGGTTCGCAGTAAAAAACATAATATGGCCGGATTCTAACGGCTAAAAGCTTTTGATGCAGTTTTCTGAAGGTCTCCACATCATCATTGATTCCTTTTAGCAACACGGCCTGATTGCCGACGTTCACACCGCAGGAGAGAAGACCGTAAACGGCCTCTGCCGTCTTTTGGGTAATTTCCTTGGGATGATTACATTGTGTATTTATCCATATGGGCACCCGGTGAAAACCGCTGAGTATTTTTTTGAGACCGTCGGTGATTCGATGCGGCAACACAATCGGTGTTCGCGTTCCGAATCGAATCATTTCTATATGGGAAATCTCTCTCAGTTTTCGAATAAGATATTCAATTTTTTCGTCTGAAAGTATGAAAGGATCACCCCCGGTAATGAGGACGTCTCGAATTTCCTCATGTTCGCTGATCCACTCGATACCTTCTTCAAAATCGAATCTAAGCTTGAGATTACGATCGACCACGAGTTCTTTACGGAAACAGTGACGGCAGTAATTTGCACAGACATCCGTAACGGTAAATGCGATGCGGTCATAATACTGTCTGGCAATACAGTCTGGCCTGACTTCATCGGTATCACGGTTTTCTTTCCAAATCAAATAATCGGGGATTCCATATTTATTCTCCGTTTCTTTCATTGATGGGATAACCTGTTTGCGTATCGGGCAATCAGGGTTGTTTGGATCCATCAAAGAAGCAAAATAAGGCGTTGTCCCCCATTTGGTGTGGAGGGTATTGATGGCCGCTTCTTCTTCCGGTGAGACGTTGATGATCGTTTTTAAGCGATCAAGGGTATTCACGCTGTTTTGGAGTTGTTCGACCCACTCTTCCATTATGTTTTTCTCCCTTATTGATTTAATATTCAACTGTTTTTTTTGTTTCCTTTTTATCTGAGTAAGATTTCATATACTAAGATATTTATTGAGTTCTCTCGGGGTAATATGGACTCGATGATCTTCCCAGTCATTTATCTTAAGGGACATGTATGCGTTGTAAATTTGTTCCCCTAAAATTTCTTTCATAAATTTACTTCTTTCGGCTTCAACCAACGCCTCGAACATGCTTTTTGGCAAGAACCGCTTGTCCCATACACGGTATCGATATTTCTTTTTATATGTGCTCCCGATATCCGGTTGACCACAGTTGAGATCGCCATTTATACCTTTAAGTCCCATGGCAATTAATGTGGCAATTTGAAGATAAGGGTTGCCTGCCGGGTCGGGGCTTCTTAGTTCAATCCGTGTGCTTTCGGGGTTGTAGCTATAAGGCACCCTGACCATAGAGCTTCTATTCCTGAACCCCCAGCCTCTGATAATAGGCGCTTCCTTATCAAGAACATAAGCCTTGTATGAATTGAAAGTCGATGCCATGATAATTGACGTTTCTCTGGCATATTGTAAAATACCGCCAATAAATTTTTTGCAGGTATTGCTTATATTATCTTCACTATCTGCATCGTAAAACATGTTTTTTCCATCAAGATCCTGCATAGAAATGTGGATATGGAATGCATTTCTGTTGAAATCGTCGAATGGTTTAGGCATAAACGTCGCGTGATAACCGAACTCTAAAGCAACCATCTG
>JBFESJ010000320.1:0-2978 GCA_041548585.1 Desulfobacterales bacterium
ATGTAAAAAAGAAAGCAGCTTCTCGAGATAATCAAAATAAAGCTGAAAGGCTTGTGGGTCCGCATTACCTTGAGTAAAGGCCAAAACGATACGTTTCTTCCCTTTCAGACGGGTGGAAAAATCGGGTTTGATGAATACCACAAGACGGTCCAGAAAAGCTTTTGCTTGAGCGTTTAATTGCCACATATATACCGGCGACCCTAAAACGATGGCATCAGCATTCTGTATCTCGTCGTAGAGTATCTGAATGTCATCTTTAATACCACAGATGCCTTTTTCTCTGCAATCCATACATCCATCGCAAAAAGAGATGTTCATTTTGGCGAGTTTATAAAACCGGGTCTCCATACCATTTGAAGCAGCACCTTCAAGAATCACATGAACCAGTTTTTCAGTGTTCCCATTGTCTCTCGGGCTTGAATCGAGTCCCAAAATCTTCATGATGACCGTTCCTCCTATCTTTACAAAGTTCAAAATAATGTAAGTGGTTTTTATCCGAGAAAAAACGAACAGGCCAGAACCGCAAAGATGACGCCGGCTATATCTGCCGTTAATCCGGCAGCCAGGGAATGGCGGATACGGCGAACCTGCACGGCTCCAAAATAAACCGCCAACACATAAAAGGTCGTTTCCGTGGACCCCTGGAGTGTTGAAACCAGATAGCCGGTGTAACTGTCGGGACCGATGGCCGGATCATTGATGATGGAGGCCAGAACACCGTATGCCCCCGATCCGGAAAGGGGCCGCATCAACGCCATGGGAAGGGCCTCGGCAGGCAGGCCGAAACGGCCGGTAATGCCGCCCAGTGCTCGTACCATAACCTCCATGATACCGCTAGCCCGCAACATATCTACAGCCACCAGAATGGCCACCAGATAGGGGATGATCCGAAGGGCCACTTTGAATCCGTCCTTGGCGCCTTCAACAAACTCCTCGTAGACGCGTACGCGCCGAACCAGGCCAAAACCCAAAAACCCGACCATGAGACCCGGCAGGATCCACGGCGATACGGAACGCCCGTAAATTACGGCAACCGGGATCAATGCCGCCAGGGAAGCAAGGGCCACGAGACTGACCCAAAAAGGATATCCTTTGGCAGCGTCTTTGAGCGGCACTTCTTCCCCGTCATCTGAAGGCACCTGCTGTAAAGAAGCTTCAGCATCAACCTTGAGCGGCAGTAGTCTTTGATACAGTTTGGCTGCAACAACGGCAACAGCGGTTGAACCAATGGTGGCAAACAATGTGGTGGGTAAAATCGCGGCCGGATCTAACGAACCGGCTGCTGCACGAAGGGCGATTACCCCGCTGGGCAACAGGGTCACACTGGAGGTATTAATGGCCAAAAACAGGGCCATGGCATTCGTGGCCGTACCGCGCTGGGGGTTGAGCTTGTCAAGCTCCTGCATGGCCCGGATGCCAAAGGGTGTAGCGGCATTGCCCAGTCCCAATACGTTTGCCGAAAGGTTCAAAATCATGGCACCCATGGCCGGATGATCCGCCGGTACATCGGGAAACAGCTTCACCATCAACGGACGAATCAGCCGCGCCAAAATGGTGAGCATTCCGCCGGCTTCAGCCACTTTCATCAGTCCTAAAAAAAGGGCCATCACACCCACCAGTCCGATGGCCAGCTCCACGGCCCCACCGGCCGATGTAATCATCGCCTTGGAGAGAATCTCCATGGGCGACGGCCCACCGTTTACAGGAACAAAGAAAATTTGTTGCCATCCGGCAAAACAGAAAGCACTCAGAATAATCAGTACGAAGATGATGTTCATGGCCACAATTCCAGAGAGCGGTTTCTTCTATCATTTTGCATCAGACCGGTTAGACCTGCGAAAGGCTGACATTCCTACCGCCACAACCTCATTGAAACACAATTTCCGGTATTCGCCGAAAAGTTACGGGATATTATCGAATAATTCTTTCAACCCTTTTCTGGACGGCTTAAATACTTGCCCACCAGCATGGCAATGAGAATCGTCAAATAAAGTTGGCCGACGATGGCAATAAGGATCGTGAGCGCTTTGGCAAACGCAGAAATTGGTGTAATATCACCATATCCGAGGGTAGTCAATGTAACAAAGCTAAAATACAGGTAATCGTGAAATTCTGCAACGGTATCACCTGCAAAGTTAATCGCTCCGGCATTTATATGAAAAAAGAATTTTTTCACGATTTCCGTCATTGCCAAAAGCACCGCTCCTAATAAACCGATCAGCAAATAGCCGTTAATGGAATTGATGATAAGGGTCAACGTCACCTGTTGACTTCTGGCGATATGCCGGACCATGAATACGGTAATAAACAAGTTAAAGCAGAAAAATGACAGGAAGGAGACCAGTTTTAATAGGTCGTAAACGAAGAAATAATGAAGCCAGGTCAGTATTATGGGAACAGCTCCGGAAACGATTAATATGTTACGGGTTCTTTTAGCAAAATTGAGAGAATATGTACCGGAGAGAATGATCGCCGTAAAAATGATGTCCCCTATGAGTAATCGCTGAGTCGATAAAGCGGGATAGAAAAAAATAATGAGGAGCAAACAAATCAGAAGAATGATATTGTTTCTGGTTAATTCTTTCTGCGTCATAACCTCTGTAAGGTGCACAGACAATTTCGAAGGTTTCATTATAATCAGAAATATAAATGGTTACATATTTATTTAATCACATGGGTTTTGCCTAATGGACGATTATAGCAGTTGCCAAAAATATGTTTCGATGGAATTAATAACGGTCACCATTTGCAATAAGCCGCTGGATGATTTCGTTTAGGTCGGGAAGCTGTCTGAGCAAATTAGAGCGCGTTAAAGAGAACATCTTCGAAGTTTTTCAAATTAGAACATAAAATCAAACGACGACACGATATTCTAAAAAGCCATGACCCTGTTCTCTTTTACGCGCTTTTGTTTGCGAGTTCTTGCCGACCTAAACGAAATTATCCGGCGGCTGAAACGGAATGTTATTCTGACAATA
>JBFESJ010000321.1:0-2918 GCA_041548585.1 Desulfobacterales bacterium
ATGGGAGACGTGTGCCAAGCACAACGGTGAAAGATACATCATTTGCAATGCCGATGAAGGAGATCCCGGCGCATACATGGACCGAAGCATTTTAGAAGGCGACCCCCACAGCGTGCTTGTAGGCCTGTGGATTGCTGCACGGGCCATCGGTTCAAGTCAGGGGTTTTTCTATGTTCGAAATGAATATCCCCTTGCGGTGAAACGACTGGTTACCGCTGTCAAGAGTGCTCAGAAATACGGGCTTCTCGGCGAAAATATCGCAGGCTCCGATTTCAGTTTTGACATCAAAATTTCTACCGGAGCCGGCGCTTTTGTCTGCGGAGAATCGACCGCATTAATGGCTTCTCTGGAAGGAAAGGTGGGCAGGCCCAGAGCCAAGTATATCCATACTGTGGAAAAAGGGTTCAGAGAAAAGCCTTCAAATTTAAACAATGTAGAGACATATGCAAATGTTCCGGCGATTCTCTTCAAGGGCGCCCAAAATTACGTCAAAATGGGTACAACGCACAGTAAAGGCACAAAAGTGTTCAGTCTGGTAGGTAAAGTGAAGAACACCGGCCTGGTGGAAGTCCCCATGGGGATTCCTCTTAAGGAGATTGTTTTTGACATTGGGGGCGGCATTCCCAGAAAGAAAAAATTCAAAGCGGTTCAAACCGGCGGTCCTTCAGGCGGGTGCATCCCCGAACAATTTTTAGGTCTGGGTGTCGATTTTGACGAACTAATCAAAGTCGGCTCCATGATGGGCTCCGGCGGAATGATTGTCATGGACCAGGACACTTGTATGGTGGACGTGGCCAGATATTTTGTGGATTTTCTAAATGAGGAATCATGCGGTCAGTGCAACCCCTGCCGTGAAGGGATTACGGCAATGCTGGATATTCTCACCGATATTTGCAAAGGAAACGGTAAAGAAGGCGACATCGAGCTTTTGGAAGAACTGGGGATGATGATCCAAAAGTTTTCCCTGTGTGGACTGGGGACCTCGGCGCCGAATCCGGTACTGACCACGATCCTTTATTTTCGGGATGAGTATGAGTCTCACATAAAGGATAAAAAATGCCCATCAGGCGTTTGCAAACCCTTGTTCCACTATGAAATCGACGAGGAGGAGTGCAACGGTTGTACGCTTTGCGCCAAACGATGCCCGGAAGAAGCCATTACAGGCGAAAAGAAAAAACCGCATGATTTAGACATGGAAAAGTGCATAAAATGCGGCATCTGTTACGATGCCTGCAAGTTCGATGCGATTCTCATTAAATAATATAAGGTTAAAATAAGGTTAAAATCCATGATTACGTTCAAGCTTAACGGAAAAAAAGTTCAGGGAGACGAAGGTCAATTTATCCTTCAAGTTGCTGAGAAGCACGGGGTTAAAATTCCGACCCTGTGCCACCATAAGGCCCTTGAGCCGGCCGGGATGTGCCGTTTGTGTACCGTGGAGCTTTTTGACGGTCGCCGCACACGGTTTGTGACTGCTTGTAACTATCCAATTTGGGAGGGCATGGAAGTCAAGACCGATACCGAAGCGGTACACGCGGGCCGAAAACTGAACGTAGAACTATTGCTTGCCCGCTGTCCGGATGTACCCATCATTAAGGAGCTTGCGGCCCAATACAACCTTGAAGAAACACGATTTAAGATTAAAGACGACACCTGCATCCTTTGCGGTCTGTGTACCCGTATCTGTGACCGAATGGGCAACAGCGCCATCAGCCTCACCGGCCGGGGGGTAGAGATGAAGGTGGACACTCCCTTTCACATACAAACCGATGTCTGTATGGCTTGTGGTGCATGCGCTTCCGTCTGTCCCACAGGACATATTTCCATCGATAAGATCAAAGAGAATATCACAAAACACACGGTTGAGAAGATACCATCAGAGTATGATGCAGGTCTCAAAGGCCGAAAACCCATCTATGTGCCGTATGCTCAAGCAGTACCCAATACACCGGCCATTGACCGGAGCAAATGCGTGCACTTCAAAACCGACGGATGCAAGATATGTGCAGATTTTTGTCCGGTTGAAGCCATTGATCATTCCCAAAAGGATGAATTTGTCGAGTTTGACGTGGGGTCTATCGTTCTTGCGCCCGGATTTGAAGCCTTCGATCCCGGCCGTTTCGATACATATGCTTATACCAGTCTGCCCAATGTGATCACTTCGCTGGAATTTGAACGGATCCTTTCGGCCACCGGCCCGTTTATGGGGCACCTGGTGCGACCGTCGGACCACAAAGAACCCAAAAAAATCGGCTGGCTGCAATGCGTCGGTTCCCGAGATCTCAACCGCTGCGATAATGCCTATTGTTCATCGGTCTGCTGTATGTATGCTATCAAGCAGACGGTGATTGCCACGGAACACAGCAGCGACCCGCTCGATTGCGCTGTTTTTTATATGGATATGCGAACACACGGTAAAGACTTCGACAAATATTATGAAAATGCCAAGAAGGAAGGGGTCAGGTTTATCCGATCCAGAATTCATACCATCGACCCGGTGCCCGGGTCCGATGATGTGTCGGTTCGCTATATTCAGGAAGACGGAACAATCACAGAGGAAATCTTTGACATGTTTGTCCTGTCCGTGGGCCTTGAAATCAATCAGGACGTTGCAGATCTTTCAGGGCGTCTGGGCATCGATGTGGATGATTATCGGTTTATCGAAACCGATAGCTTTCACCCTGTGAGCACCTCTGTGGAAGGGATCTATGCCTGCGGTGTGTTCACCGGTCCCAAGGATATTCCTCAGTCAGTAATGGAAGCGAGTGCCTCTGCCTGTGCGGCGACAGAGCATCTGGCATCGGCACGTAACACGCAGACAAAAACCGTTGAGCTGCCCCCGGAAAAAGATGTCAGTGAAGAACCACCCAAAATCGGCATATTTGTATGCAACTGCGGCATCAACATCGGCGGTGTGG
>JBFESJ010000322.1:0-2904 GCA_041548585.1 Desulfobacterales bacterium
CCGCCACAGCACATTGCACTGCATCGACCACACTGGCAAACTCAGCCAGCAAATTGTCGCCCGGAGAATCCACCACTTTTCCGCTGTGCTGCCGGATAAGGGTGGTCAACACCTCACGGTATGCTGTTATAGTTCGGACAGTGGCTTCTTCATCTTCACCCATGAGACGGCTGTAGCCTTCGACATCCGCACTGAGAATTGCGGTGAGCTTACGTTTAAAGTCTTGTTTGGTCATGAGAGCACCCCCCTAATGATTTAGAGGCATAGAAATTGGTTAGTGGCTTAAGGAAAAGAGCTTCAATCCAGACGATAAGTATCAAAAGAAATCAGCTTTAAATCCGTGGGTGCAGGAAATTCAGGTTGGCTAATATTAATTTATAATATAATAAGATATGAAGGGTCAAGATTTTAACCGCAGAAGTTATATATATTCAAAAATCCGGCAAATTAACTTAACTGGAGTTTGATTGAACCTAAACAACTATTTTGCCTCAAAATCTTAAATCCGACACTTTGGATACCTGCAATAGAGCAGAAATTAGACCTTGCGAAAATATCTTGTGTTCCAAAGATATATCTGAAAAAGGAGAAAATTGCCGATCAATTAATTTCATTACATGCGAAATTGGTAAAATGACCAAATTTGGACTTTTTCGACAATCTCCCAACATATCACCACAATAAATCCTCTTAAAAATTTGTAATATCAGCATCCGTCTTATGATAGGATACGTTCGTGCAGAAAGTGCTTGATGGTAAACATTAAATATAAGAGCTACAGGCTATGCCGAGGATAGCAAGATTAGATGCCCCTGGAGTGCTGCGAGGTATCTTGGCGTTACGAAATCTTGCGTGACACGAATGATATCAGCAGAGAACAGGATAAAGATGACATCAATTTAGAGTTATGAACGTTCTGCATGAATGTCCCTTAACCATGAATGGGTTGAAATTTATGTGATACTTCAATATCGTATCACCAAACAATGGTTGCAGCGATTTCTAATATATCTGACAGATTATTAAGACTTTAAAATTATTGTGATATCGTTTTTCAGTATGGGCAAATCCTTTATCGGGGGTTAGCCTTTTTGCAATTTTGTAAGAAAATAGGATATATTCATTGGAAATTGAGATGCTTGAACTTTTGCTTATGGCAAAATACATGGAATTATAATTTGAGAGGAAAAACAACAAGTTATGAGATCTCCCTTTATTTTTCACGTAAGGAATATTGTTTGAATAACATGCAATCTACATGTTATATATCTATAATTTTTAACATCCGGACGAGACTCGTTGATGACATTAACCTTTAAAAGAATCAAAACAGGAGAAGTTCGATGAAAAAATCATTCGTTTTCGTTGCTTTATTATCTGCATTGTCTCTGATGTTTGCAATGGCTGCCTCGGCGGGTCCTGTCATGGATCGTATCATGAAGAAAGGGGAGTTGGTGATTGGCACGAGCGGCGCACAGCCGCCGATGACAGCCACCACCAAAAAAGGAGAAATCATCGGACTGGATATTGACATTTCGAGGGCAATGGCCGATGCGCTGGGTGTTAAAGTATAATTTGTTTCAATGCCATTCGCGAAGCTTCTTCCGGCCCTCGAAGCAGACCAGGTAGACATGATCCTGTCGGGCATGACCATAACCCCGAAGCGCAATCAAAAAGTGGCGTTCGTGGGTCCGTATTATGTTTCTGGAAAGGGAATCCTGGCCGTATTCGAGAAGTATGCTGCCTTGCAAGAGGCAAAGGGATTGGATACACCGGAGGTTACCGTTGCAGCTCTGAAGAATTCAACCAGTCAGAAATTTGCCGAGACGTCAATATCCAAGGCAAAATTGATCCTTACCAATTCCTACGAAGAAGCAATTAATCTTCTTTTCAAAAAGAAGATCGATGTCATTGTAGCTGATTATTATTTTTGTGCACTGACGGCTTACCGTTACCAAAATAAGGGGCTGATATCAGGGAAGTCGCCCCTCACCTATGAACCACTGGGTATCGCCATGACCGAAGATACGTTGTTGATCAACTGGGTACAGAATTTTATGAACACCCTTCAAGGTAGTGGTAAATTAAAAGAGATGGGTGAGAAGTGGCTTAACGTCGGCCCATGGATTGATGAATTACCTTAAGCGGTAATTGAGATCAGATGTTTTGCAGAAATATAATTCCATGGCCGTATTTAAGCTCTAATTTATTCCAGCAGCGTTTGGCAAGATATCTAATGGATGGAGTTAATACCTTTGGATCATCTCCCGATTCGTTGTAGGTAATTGAGGGGTCGGGGAGTTTTTCTAAATAGTCGCTCCATGGATGATCTTTTTTTAAAACGCATGATCACGCCGGAGGCAGACAAGCCTCGTGGCAACGGTTCGTAAAGAAAGAACAGAAATCAATCTTTGAAAAATCAATAGGTTCACTGTGCAATCTGAAATTTCTTTTAAAGATGTGATTTCGGCATGCGTCTGTTCTTTCTAACGATCCCTAAGCCACTCAAACAGCACCCGATTTAAAAAAAGATCATCCATTCCGCTAATACTCAAGGATTTAGAAGAAAAACTCCCCGAGGGCTCAGGTAATTAGGATTAAGATATGAACGGACACAGCAAGGAAGTTCTTGTCTTTAGCGAACGATTCGGCCGTCAAAGTTATGGACCCAATCATCCCTTGAAGATGGAAAGGCTCCGGATAACCATGGATTTAATCGAAGCCTATGGGTTATTCGATCACCCCGAGATACCCTGGGTGGAGGCCCGGGAGGCGGATGAACAAGACGTGCGTCTGGTCCACGCTCCCGAATACCTGGATGTCCTCCGTCGGGCCAATACCGGCCAGGCGCCGGTACAATCAGCGCAATATGGCTTGGGGAGCCGCGACAACCCGGTATTTTCA
>JBFESJ010000323.1:0-2843 GCA_041548585.1 Desulfobacterales bacterium
CGCAACGAAATCCACATCGAAGTGGCCCACGGTCTCTCTCGAAGTGCGGTGGAACGGGTAAAATACAAAGTGGGGGAAGGAATTACCGGACGGGTGATTGAAACCGGCAAAGCCATTACCATCCCAAAAATCAGCGATGAGCCGTTATTTCTGAACCGGACCGCCTCCCGCAAAGCTGTTAAAGATGAAGAACTCTCTTTTATTTGCGTTCCGATAAAAAAGGGAAATCAGATTATCGGTTCACTCAGTGTCGATAAGCCGTATGACCCGTCTTACGCCTTGAACGACGGCGAAAAACTGTTGTCCGTAATTGCAACCATGGTGGCCAGGCATGTCATTAACCTGGAAACCATCCGCCTGGAAAAAAAGCGGCTCAGTGAAGAAAATATCCGTCTGAAAAATGAGCTTGAGAATAAATACCACATAACAAACATCATCGGCAACAGCAACAAAATGCGAGAAGTCTTTCAGATGGTTTCGCAGGTGTCAAAGAGCAATGCCACGGTTTTGATTCGAGGCGAAAGTGGCACAGGGAAAGAACTTGTGGCCAATTCCATCCACTATAACAGCCTCAGGGCTAAGGGTAGGTTTGTTAAAGTCAATTGCGCAGCCCTTCCCTCAAACCTGATTGAGAGTGAACTCTTCGGGCATGAAAAAGGTTCGTTTACAGGAGCCATCAGTCAAAAAATCGGAAAATTCGAGATGGCCAACAAGGGCTCCATCTTCCTTGACGAAATCGGATCAGTGGGACTTACTGTTCAAATCAAGCTCCTGCGCGTTCTACAGGAAAAAGAATTTGAACGTGTAGGAGGGCACAAAACCATAAAGACAGACGTCCGCATCATCGCAGCCACCAACAAGGATCTTGAGCAGGCTGTCGAAGATGAAAGTTTCAGGGGAGATCTTTACTATCGTCTGAATGTATTTCCGATTTACATGCCGCCTTTAAGAGAAAGAAAGACGGATATTCTGCTTTTGGCCGACCATTTTCTCGAAAAATACGCCGCAGAAAACCACAAAGATATCCGTCGATTTTCAACACCGGCGATTGATATGCTCATGCAGTACCACTGGCCGGGAAACGTCAGGGAACTTGAAAACTGTATCGAACGGGCCGTATTATTGTGCGAGGAAGGTGTCATTCACAGCTATCATCTTCCGCCCACCCTTCAAACAGGGATGGAAACCGATACGTTGCCGTCCCTTTCTCTTGATGATGCCGTGGAAAATCTCGAAAAGGAGATGATCATCGACGCCCTTAAAAATACGCGGGGCAACACAACCTTAGCAGCCGGCATCCTGAAAACAACGGTAAGAAAATTCGCTTACAAGGCCAAAAAATACGGGGTTGATTATCGCCATTACCGGTGAGAACACTTCAATCCCAATTGTGCCCGCTCATATGACGTTAGAACAAAAACCGAGAGAAATCCAAATTATCATTCAAATCGGGAGATTTCAAACGTAATCGGATCTGCTTTGGAATCCTCAATTTCAAGAAAGGAATTCTATCAGTTTTTTGATTTGTTCGCCCCGGTTAAATGCCGCTTTGCGGCCCTTCTTCGAAGGTTTTAACCGGGTCGAACTAACCCCCTATATAGCCTCTTCACCTTTTTCCCCGGTACGCACCCGAATCACCTCTTCCATGGGCAGAATAAAGATTTTGCCGTCTCCGATTTTTCCGGTATAAGCGGCCTTTTGTATGGTTTCCATCACCTGTTTGACTCTGTCGGACTGGACGATAATTTCGATTTTTATCTTGGGGATAAAATCGACCACATATTCAGCGCCCCGGTAAATTTCCTTATGGCCTTTCTGACGGCCGTATCCCTTGACTTCTGAAATCGTCATCCCCTGAATTCCGATTTCATTGAGGGCCTCTTTGACATCATCCAGTTTGAACGGCTTAATGATGGCTTCGATCTTTTTCATGATTTCACTCCTTTCAATGATCAATTCGATGATCAATCGATCTCAAACGCTCTTTCTCCATGAAGGGTGTTGTCCAGTCCAATAATTTCATCCTCCTCATCCACTCTCAGCCCACCGGTAATAAATCGGGTCACATAAACCACAATGAGCGTTCCCACAGCTGTAAAAAGGATGGTGCCTACAATAGATAAAGCTTGAACATAAAGTTGTTTGGGATTCCCGAAAAGTAATCCTTTAGCGCCTTCGGTTATGGCCGGATTGGCAAAGATACCCGTCGCCAAAGCGCCCCATATGCCGCACATGCCGTGTACACCGAATGCATCCAGGGAGTCGTCATAACCGATTTTATTTTTAAGTACGGCAACACTGAAAAAACCCAGAATGCCCGCAATCAGCCCGATCGCCAGCGAAGCGGACAAACCCACAAATCCGGCCGCAGGCGTGATGGCCACGAGACCGGCAACAACTCCGGAGGCGATCCCAAGTACCGTTGGTTTTTTATTGACCCACCATTCGACAAACATCCACCCCAGGGCACCCATTGCAGCGGAAGTATTGGTGACCAAAAACGCCGAAGCGGCCACACCGTCTGCAGCCAGTTCGCTGCCTGCGTTGAAACCGAACCACCCGAACCACAACAGAGCGGCTCCCAGTGCGGTCAGGGAAATGCTGGACGGAAACATGGCTTCCTTGCCGTATCCGATTCGTTTTCCGAGGATCAGAGACAGTACTAAACCGGCGACACCGGCATTGATATGAACCACGGTGCCACCTGCAAAATCAAGTGCCCCCATGTTTGCCATCCAACCGCCGCCCCACACCCAGTGGGCGATGGGAGAATAGATGAACGTCAACCACAACACCGTAAAAACGATCCACGAAGAAAATTTCATGCGATCGACGATGGAGCC
>JBFESJ010000324.1:0-2828 GCA_041548585.1 Desulfobacterales bacterium
ACTCGTTGATGCTTTTGAATCGATAGCAAAGTCAAGATACTGGCACCCATTAAAAGGCTCCTGTCAAGAGGAAACACTTCTCCATCGCAAAAAATGATATCTTTTTTCGCAGGGTCAGTATCCAGTTTCGAAGAAGACCCTTTTTGTTATCTGCTTCCGTGCTTTCAAGTAATCTGTAATCAACCACATTCATCCTTTCCATCAAAACACCCCACACATTGTCACCACAATGTGACATTTTCCTTCTTGACTTGGGCAAATCTATCCTTATGCTATTTGCATATCTGTCAGGAACCCGGTGCATACTTTTTTATATTAATGATAAAAGGAGGATATAAAATGAAAATGTTAATGAATGTGAGGTTTCCTCACGAGCCGTTCAACACCCTCGTAAAAGAGGGTACAGTAGGTGGGATTATTCGTAATATCTTGGATGACTTGAAGCCGGAATCAATTTATTTCGTTGAGCAGGGAGGCACTCGCGGAGCAGTGGCCATAATAGATGTAGCCGATTCTTCACGGATTCCATTTTTTGCTGAACCCTTTTTCTTAAACTTTAACGCGGATTGTGAGTTCAGGATTGCAATGTCTCCAAAGGATTTAGAGAACGCAGGTCTTGACGAACTTGGAAAGAAATGGAGTTAATTATCATATTTGCTATCTAAATTGTATTATCATATTAACATTTCCGCTTTTTTAATGAGGGCAAATCCATTTCACGGGATTTGCTCTTTTCGTTTTGATGATATATGTAATCAGTAAGGATTGGCTTCAGGTTGTTCTTTTGGTAAGTAAACACAAGTTTTTACAACCCTATTTTGGCCTTGTATTCTCAATGTATTACCCAAAATTCCATCACCGAGATGCGGTCAAGACATCTGCGAAACGATCTGAGCTCAAAAATTACAGTTTGAATTTGATACCTATCAATTTAGTAAATTTCATGTCATGACAAGTTAACACATATAACGACAAGCTTGACTTTTATTGTATAGTTCATTATCTTCGCCCCAATTTTTTTAAACACATTACCCCACACAACGATTTTCGACATCGGATAGATGGATACATGGATAAATATATCAACCCAGATTTTCTGCTCTCCCAGTTGTCATATCTCTGGCAATGGTTTACCAAATTTGCACTGACAATCAACACACTGCTTGAGGTTGCGATCATAGCTTCGGTACTGCTTCTGGCTAACCTCCTCGCTCGTCCAATAATAAAACGTCTGCAGAGCCATTTGGAAATCCAGGAATGGCGTAATCGATTGCCGGGGAAATTGATCGGTGCGTTTTTACCCTTGATTAAATACACTCTTGCCATTCTTCTCCTACGAATCGGTGCAATAGCCTTTGCTAAATATAATTTGCCGAGTTTTTTAATCGACACGACCGCCCGGCTTCTGACCGCCTGGATCATCATCCGCTTTACATCGACGATGTTGCGCGACTCCAACTGGGCCCGGCTTTTATCAATCATTGCCTGGGTCCTCGCTTCCCTTCACATTCTCAACCTGCTCGTTCCAACGATCAAGTTACTTGACCAATTGGCGATCGATTTAGGTGGCGTCCGCATTTCTCTCCTTCTGCTGATCAAGGGCGTAATCATATTTACCTTGCTCTTTAAACTGGCATCAAGTGCTTCCAACGTTATGGAAAAGCGGATTTTTAGCCTTAAGGAACTCACCCCGTCGGTTCAGGTGCTTCTGAGCAAAGCTTTGAAAATCACACTGCTGACAGTGGCGGTCATCGTCGCCATGAGCAGCCTCGGTATTAATCTTTCGGCTTTTGCCTTCATCGGCGGCGCCATTGGTGTGGGCATCGGCTTCGGGTTGCAGAAGGTGGTTTCAAACTTGATCAGCGGTGTGATCCTGCTTCTGGATAAATCGATTAAGCCGGGCGATGTGATTCAAGTCGGGGACAGCTACGGCAAAATTCAGTCGCTGGGAGCCCGCTACGTGTCTGTGGCAACCCGTGACGGGTTAGAGTACTTGATTCCCAATGAAGACCTGATCACCCAACAAGTGATCAACTGGTCCTTTAGTGACCTTTTGGTGAGATTGAAAATCGGGGTGGGGGTATCCTACAAAACGGACATTCACGAAGCAATGGATTTAATGGTGAAAGCTGCGCAGGGGATCGATCGCGTTTTGGACAAACCCGAACCGGTATGTCAGCTGAAAAACTTCGGTGACAGTTCGGTTGATCTGGAGTTGCGTATCTGGATCAAAGATCCGGAAAATGGAATTTCCAATGTAAGCAGTGCCTTGCGTCTTGCCATTTGGGATGTGTTCCAGCAACACCATATTGAAATACCATTTCCGCAACGCGACCTTCACATCAAGTCACAATTCAGGGCCACTGCTGCTTAACAATTATCCTCAAACACCATTTTCACCCTATGCGGTTAAAGATGACATTAATTTAACCTTAAAAGTTATAAAAGCCTCCGCTCAGCGCAGATAAAAATTACATTTGAGAGTCACCGCATTAGTAATACTGTTATCGATAAGTTCATATAAGAAAATCAGCATGGATGGTTCATAAGGTCTAAGAATAAAATTCCATGTCATAACCGTTACGATAAAGTTGATCTTTCAAAACGTATACTTGAAAGGGCATGGTTGGTGATAGCTGCAGAGACTGTCGAAAAAGTCCTTTTTGAACATTAATCCCCTGTGCAGAATTCTGTCTTTTTCGAAACATTTTTCTTCATAAGGGCTACATATTTACTTCATTATTTTCCTTCTTACCCGCAAACCTTATACTATCTTTCCAAAATCCTATTAAGCCATACCATAGTTCATTATTTTTTCTATGTTATGA
>JBFESJ010000325.1:0-2807 GCA_041548585.1 Desulfobacterales bacterium
AAATATATTTACCAAATCAAAACCGGAGATTATGAAGGCGCGGTGAATACCATTAGAGAACGCAATCCGTTGTTGCTTTCGTGTGGGCGGGTTTGTCCCCATCCGTGTGAAAATTATTGCCGTCGAGGAGTGGAAGATGAAGCGGTCTCCATTAACCAGTTGAAACGTTTTGCAGCTGATTATGAAATGAATTCAGGCAAAAGACTGCCCATCTCCTGTGCGCCGGATACCGGTAAAAAGGTTGCCGTCATCGGCGGTGGACCGGCGGGTTTGAGCAATGCTTTTTTTCTGCGCCGTCTTGGCCATGATGTTACGATTTTTGATGCCATGCCGAAACTTGGCGGTATGATCCGCTACGGTATCCCTGAATACCGGCTTCCCAAAGAAGTGCTTGCATGGGAAATCCAGGGAATTCTCGATCTGGGCGTCGAACACAAACCCAACATGATGCTTGGCAAAGACTTCGACATCGGATCACTAATGGCGGCCGGGTTTGATGCTGTTTTCTTGGGAATCGGTGCCTGGAAAGATTACACTCTGCGTGCTGAAGGTGAGGATTTGGAAGGCTGTTACACAGGGATCAATTTTCTTACGAATTTCGCGTTATGGCAGCAGGAAAGGCCCCATGATAAACGGCCGTTTGTCGGCAAAAAGTGTGTGGTGATCGGCGGCGGAAATACAGCTATCGACTGTGTTCGCACCCTGGTTCGACTGGGCGCTGATGAAGTATCCATTGTCTATCGCCGGACCCGCAAAGAAATGCCGGCCAACATGGTTGAAATCGAAGCTGCCGAGCATGAAGGTATAAACTTTACATTTCTCGCTGCACCTACCCGTGCTATCGGAGATGAGGACGGCAAAGTCGTCGGACTGGAATATCTGAAGATGGAGCTTGGGGAACCGGATGCCAGCGGGAGACGCAGCCCGGTGCCCATTGAAGGCTCTGAAACCATCATGGACATCGACATGCTGATCACCGCCATCGGTCAGGGTCCGGATATCTTCTTTAAAGATGAAAGCAAGCGCCTTGACGAGGATCTTCAAGTTACTCGGTGGAATACCATTGATTCTGCAGACCCCATTGCTCTTCAATCGAGTATCCCCTATATTTTTACCGGCGGAGATGCGGCGACCGGTGCTGATCTCGTTGTTTCCGCCATCGGCGCCGGACGTAGAGCAGCCCGATCCATTCACATGTATCTGACCGGTGAGGATGTAACACCGCCGGCAAAGACATTGTTTACGAATCACATCCCTGTGTCTATTTTCGAATCGGTTCCTGGGTTAACGAAATTGTCCAGAACGAAAATGCCGGAACTACCGGTGGACGAACGGATTAAATCTTTCGTTGAGGCAGATCTCGTCATCAGCGAAGAAGAGGCCCAGTATGAATCAAACCGCTGTCTACAGTGCTGCCTGATTTGTTATAACAAGGATGTGGCTTAAACCTTAGCTGAGCGTTTCAAATTTAAAAAGAGAATAAAATATTCTTTATTTTTAATGAATTCTCTCGATTTTTATTTTTAAAATTTGAAACCTTTCGGGATTGCCGATCTTTATCCGCCCCAGGAGGATTACCACATCTACTGTGTCAGATGCCGTCCCGCATAGTTGACCTATAGCGGAACGACATCTTCTCCCGCGGAGCGGGATTTCGCTGCGCTCAACTTGCTTGTAGGTAGCAACCTCGACAAATCGCTCAACTTAGGTTAAATTAAAACGATCACTAACAAATTTAGCTCCTTTGGGATTCGTTGCCTCTACTTGAGTTAGGTAGTGTCTATCCAGAAATGAGATATTTTGTTCAAAATCGAGGCATGCGAGAAAATTAACCACAGGCATATAGCTGATATTCAGAGGATTAATTTTTGAGTATAACGAAGATATTGGGCAAAATAGCCATTTATGGATAGACACTAGGTAATACTTAACTGCCTGCCATTCTTTAAAACATACCATGACAAAAGTTGTTAACATTCAAGCCTATCGAGCCAAAATCGCAGAACAACGGGCTTTTGGTCCCTGGCAAAAACGCTTCGGTGAACCGTTCAGTATCAAAACTAAGCTTTCAGATCTTTCAGATAAAACGCTCCATTTTCTTGCCCAGCCCGGAGAAATCAGCTCGATTGCCTATTATGAACTCATCATGGGAATTTTAGATTTTGGGCCGGCCACAAAGTTCAATTACCTCCCAAACAGACAACAAATGCAAGTTGTGGATATCCATCTTTTCCTGGCCGATCAGACGCGGTTTGAGGTGATGCGCCGATTGAAATGGCTGGTTAATCTCCCCTGTAAAAAACATGATCTCGTAAAAATGGTTCAAAACTTTGACACAATCAAGGCAGCGTGTAAGGCGAAACCACCTGAACTGTCTGCATCACACCCGGACTACGGCTCCTACCAATCGGTCACCAACGGAGACAAGGAGGTTTTTATTCGTCGCATGCTGCGAGACGCACTCGAAACGTTTGAAAAACGATTAACGCCGTCTTAAGCGCAATTATAGCTATTGTCAGAATAACATTCCGTTTCAGCCGCCGGATGATTTCGTTTAGGTCGGCAAGAACTCGCAAACAAAAGCGCGTAAAAGAGAACATGGTCATGGCTTTTTAGAATATCGTGTCGTAGTTTGATTTTATTTTCTAATTTGAAAAACTTCAAAGATGTTCTCTTTAACGCACTCTAATCTGCTCAGACAGCTTCCCGACCTAAACGAAATCATCCGGCGGCTTACGGCAAATTGTGCCCGTTATTAATTCAACCACACCAAAGGCGGATACATCGGAACATATTTTTGGCAACTG
>JBFESJ010000326.1:0-2755 GCA_041548585.1 Desulfobacterales bacterium
GCTTTAGACTTGATCCGAAATCTCACTCAAACATCCTTGGTTTTAGATGTGTCGCTGATTAGCGTATTTATTAATTTATAGCTATTGTCAGAATAACATTCCGTTTCATCCGGCGGCTTACGGCAAATTGTGACCGTTATTAATTCAACCCCACCAAAGGCGGATAAATCGGAACATATTTTTGGCAACTGCTATAGTCTTGGGATTGAATGGCGTATTGTAAAATGTTTGGCAGTTTTTTTACATGTGTCAATAATTTGCCAGAAACAATTTATATCAAATAATCTCAATGCATGAATGATAAAAAAGATATCTTGTTGATATCATTTGCTTTTAGATTTTTCTAATTAAACTCTCAAAGAACCTTTCGAATCGGCACATATGTTGCAAAATGATTATAATTCAATTGGAGTTGCTGAAATCTTAAGTTGACAACGAAAGAAGGGGTTGACCAATACCAAAGAAATGGCCAAAACAGCACCGATAAAACGTGAAACATCTAATAATGGGATTCAATCTAGAAGATCGAGCCTTAAATCGACGATCATGGATCAATCCGGAGCCGGTAAAACCAAGATTGGCGAACTTTTGTGTAAAGAAGGCTATATCACCGGAACCCAGCTTGAGGATGCACTCAGCTATCAGAAAAAGAACCAGGGGCGTCTGGGGAACCTACTCATTAAACTCGGCTACATTGATGATGAGACCATTGTAAATGTTCTGAGCCGTATCCACAACTATCCTGCCGTTAAAATAACAAAAACCACGCCGGATCCGGAAGTTTTCAAAGTTATGCCGTATGAAACGGCTAAAAAATATATGGCTTTTCCTTTAAGATTCAAGGGAGAAGACCTTGTCGTTACCATGTCAGAGCCCACCGATACCACCGAAGTGGACAAGCTGCAGAGCGAAGTTCAAAAAAGTATCAGTCTTTGTGTCTCCACTGAAAAGGATATCGTTGATGGTTACAAGGCCTACTATGAAATAAGTGATGAAGAATACAGTAAGTTATTAGGTTTAAGTGACGATATTGTTGAAGAAGAACAGCCTGTTTCAGTCGTCGATGACTTCGGTTCTCTGGTATCAGAGGCCGTGGTCGATATGGAATTGATATCGCAAGAAGATGACAAGGCTGTTGTCGATGAATACACGGCGTCAGATGCGCCGATTATCAAGCTTGTAAACGGTATTCTTGTTAAAGCCATCAATGAGGGCGTAAGTGATATCCATATTGAACCGTTTGAGAAAATGTTACAGGTAAGATACCGGCTGGATGGCTATCTGTTTAAGTCTATGAATTTACCGACCAGCATCAAAAATGCAGTAAATTCCAGGCTGAAAATTTTAGCCGGGCTCAATATTGCCGAGCGTCGCGTGCCTCAGGACGGAAGGATCAAGATGGCCTTTGGTAAAAGGAAGACCATCGATTTTCGTGTTTCAACATTGCCCACGCTTTTTGGTGAGAGCATTGTCATGCGTGTCCTCGATCAGTCCTCACTGAGAGTCGACCTTTCTCAAATGGGGTTTGAGAAAGAAACATTGAATGCACTTGAGCGCTCTGTGTATCGGCCCTATGGACTGCTGCTGGTCACCGGTCCCACCGGCAGCGGGAAAACAACCACATTATACTCGATTCTCAATAAGCTGAACAAAGAAGATTCCAAAATACTCACTGTAGAAGATCCCGTGGAATTTAATTTCAAAGGTATTAATCAGGTGAATGTCAAGGATGACGTGGGTATGACGTTTGCCGCAGCCCTCAGATCTTTCTTGCGCCAGGACCCGGACATCATAATGGTGGGTGAAATTCGGGATATGGAAACAGCGGAAATTGCCATCAAAGCAGCCATGACCGGACATCTCGTTTTCAGCACCCTTCACACAAACGACTGTCCCTCTACCATAGGACGTCTCGCGGATATCGGCATACCGTCTTATCTGCTGGCTTCTGCAGTAACTATGGTGCTTTCTCAACGCCTGGTCCGAAGGCTTTGTCCGAACTGTAAAGCTTTAGAGGAAAATCTTAATCCGGCGGAACTTGTGGAAATGGGATTTTCTCCGGGTGAAATTTCGAAACTTCAAATCTACGGGCCCAAAGGCTGTCCGGAATGCATGGGATCCGGTTACAAGGGCCGTGTCGGCCTGTTTGAGCTGATGGAGGTAACAGAAAATGTTGCCAGGATAATTAGTGCAGATGTTTCGGAGGATCAACTGAGAAAGACGGCGTTACAAGAAGGCATGGTGACCTTGAGAGATGCGGGCTTGGAAAAAGCTCGCCAGGGATTGACTTCGGCTGAGGAGGTGTTAAGAAGAACAAATTTAACCAAGGGCTCGATTCCGGCATACCTTGCCACTCCTGAGATTGAGGAATATGATACTAAAGCTGTAATTTTCAGGGAAGGGAATAGAGGGTCTGATTTTTTTAAGCTTGTTAAAGGTGAACTGATTGTTGTAAAAGACGGGAAAAAAATATCAGAAATCAATCAACCCGGTGAATATTTTGGAGAAATTGCCGCCATAACCGGTAAACAAAGATCCGAAACCGTCATTTCCAGAGGAAAGTCCATTATCGAACGCTACCCTGGAGACAAATTTCAAGAAATTGTTGACAAATATCCTAAAATTACCAACAAGATTTTAGAACAAATGGCAGGTCGTATAGATGCTTCCACTCAAATTCTTGTAAACCTGATGAATCATAAACCACGATGAAAATAGAATGCCCGGATTGCCGCAAGGCATATAAAATTCCAGA
>JBFESJ010000327.1:0-2693 GCA_041548585.1 Desulfobacterales bacterium
CTAAGTATTGAGGCTTTCTTTTATGCTCTCCGGCGATCAGAAGCAAATAATGAACCATTTGTTGCTTGGCATACATCAATACGCGGATGGGCATTACATGACTGCGGAACCCAAGCCGGCCTTATAAAATTCCCGGTTCATACGGGCGATATTGGAGATAGAAATTTCCTTGGGGCATTCTGCTTCACATTCTCTTTCGTTGCTACAGTTGCCGAAGCAGAGTTCATCCATTTTCCGCGCCATGGCCAGGGCCCGCCGGGCGGCTTCGGGCCTTCCCTGGGGAAGAAGGGCAAACTGGGAAATCTTTGCCCCTGTAAAGAGCATTGCGGAAGCATTTGGACATGAAGCAACACAGGCGCCGCATCCAATGCAGGCAGCGGCATCCATTGCTTTTTCTGCAATTTCCTGGGGGATGGGTATTGCGTTGCCATCCGGTGCACCGCCGGCATTCACGGAAATATATCCCCCTGCAACGATGATCTGATCGAAAGCGCTGCGATCCACAGCAAGATCCTTTATGATGGGAAAAGCCTTGGCGCGCCAGGGCTCGATGACAATGGCATCACCGTCGGAAAAATGCCGCATATGAAGCTGGCACAGTGTCGTTCCTTTTTCCGGACCGTGTGCACGGCCGTTGACGACAGCGCCGCACATGCCACAGATCCCTTCCCGGCAGTCATGATCAAATGCAATGGGATCTTTCCCGTCAAGGGTCAGTTGTTCATTAACGACATCGATCATTTCTAAAAATGACATGTCTGTTGAAATATTGGTGGCATGATAGATTTCAAAGCCGCCTTTCACGTTGGCGTTCTTTTGGCGCCAGATTTTTAGCGTTATGTCTATATTTTTTGTCACTTGTAACTCCTTTGTGTTAATTCGACGTTTTCAAAAACAAGTGGTTCCTTGTGGAGTTCGGGCTCCGTGTCATCTCCTTTATATTCCCACGCAGCCACATGACAGAAATTCTCATCATCTCGCTTGGCCTCGTTTTCCTCAGTCTGGTATGCTTCATTAAAATGGCCGCCACAGGATTCTTTGCGCTCAAAGGCATCGATTACCAGCAGTTCGGCAAACTCCAAAAAATCGGCCACCCGGCCGGCACGCTCCAGACTCTGGTTAAAGTCTTCCGACGAGCCGGGAACAAGTGCATTTTCCCAGAACTCTTCTCGAAGTGCCTGGATCAATTTCCTGGCCTTTAAAAGACCGTCATCGTTTCTGGACATGCCGCAATATTCCCAGAGGATGTGACCCAGCTCGCGGTGAAAGTCATCCACCGTCCGTTTTCCGTTGATGGAAAGCAGCTTGCGGGTCCGTTCAGTGACATATTGGGTCGCTTCTTTAAACGCCGGATGATCGGTGGTGACTTCCGGCCGGTCCGTTCCCGAAAGATATCCGCCGATGGTATATGGAATCACGAAATAACCATCCGCCAATCCCTGCATCAAGGCACTGGCACCCAGACGATTGGCACCGTGGTCCGAAAAGTTGGCTTCACCCAAAACAAAGAGTCCCGGCAGATTGCTCATCAGGTTGTAATCCACCCAAAGTCCGCCCATGACATAATGAGATGCCGGGTAAATCATCATGGGCGCTTCATACGGATTCGAAGCGGTAATTTTTTCATACATCTGAAAAAGGTTGCCGTATTTTTGGGCAATGACGTCTTTCCCGTCTCTTTTAATGGCATCCTTAAAATCAAGATACACCGCAAAGCCTGTCTCTCCGACGCCCTTGCCCAAATCACACTGGGCCTTGGCATTCCGCGATGCCACATCCCTTGGAACCAGGTTCCCAAAACTGGGGTATTTGTTTTCAAGGTAATAATCTCTTTCAGATTCGGGGATCTGGTTCGGTGGCCGTTTGTCTCCGGGCGTTTTCGGCACCCAAACACGGCCGTCATTTCGCAAACTTTCACTCATGAGCGTCAGTTTGGATTGGTAGGTTCCATGCACGGGAATGCATGTCGGGTGAATCTGTGTATAACAAGGATTGGCGAAAAAAGCGCCTTTTTTATAGGCCCTGAATGTTGCACTCACATTGGATGCCATGGCATTGGTTGAAAGGTAAAACACATTGGCATATCCGCCGGTGCACATAACCACGGCATCGGCTGCATGGCCTTCGATTTCACCCGTAATCAGATTTCTGACAACGATGCCCCTTGCCTGTCCGTTGATCACCACCAGATCCAGCATTTCCCGGCGAGGAAACAGGTCAACCTGGCCAACCGCCACCTGTCGCATCAATGCGCTGTATGCTCCCAATAGAAGCTGCTGCCCGGTCTGGCCTCTGGCATAAAATGTTCTGGAAACCTGAGCGCCGCCAAAGCTTCGATTGGCCAGGAGCCCGCCGTACTCGCGCGCAAAGGGAATCCCCTGGGCAACACAATGGTCGATAATATGATTACTGACCTGAGCCAGGCGATAAACATTCCCTTCTCTGGCCCTGAAATCACCCCCCTTGATGGTATCGTAAAAAAGGCGCCAGATACTGTCGCCGTCATTTTGATAGTTTTTGGCGGCGTTGATTCCGCCCTGGGCGGCAATGCTGTGGGCACGTCGCGGGCTGTCCTGAACACAGAAATTTTTTACATAATAGCCGAGTTCGGCCAGCGAGGCCGCGGCTGAACCACCGGCAAGACCGGTACCCACCACGATGATATTATATTTTCTTTTGTTGGCCGGATTGAC
>JBFESJ010000328.1:0-2686 GCA_041548585.1 Desulfobacterales bacterium
ATGCGGAATTTGACGCCCTATTTTATTGACAGGGTGAATACCCTCCCCGGCCAGCCGAGAATAATGAACATCCACCCAGCTCTCCTTCCGGCTTTCCCCGGGGTTGACGGATATGGCGACACGTTTCGTTATGGATGTAAAATTGGCGGGTGTACGGTTCATTTTGTCGATTATGGTGAGGATTCAGGTCCGATTATCGGTCAAAAGGCCTATGAGATATCCCAAGATGACACCATAGAATCGGTCAAGGAAAAAGGCTTAAAGCTGGAATGGGCGCTTTATACTAAATGTGTAAAGTTGTTTGCTGAAGGCCGTCTTAAAACCGTCCGGATGTCATATAGCTTGAAAAGCGGTAAAAAAATACACAGGACCGTGGTGAAGATTTTGCCGGCGCCGAAAGGCTAGTTTGAGACCTGTGAGAAGATTATTTTTTAAGTTGTTTATTTTGACGGTGATGCTGTTGGGATTCCCGCTAATAGGAATTGTTCTTGCGGGGCTTCCGATTCAAAGATATCTGGAGTTTCCCCCGTATAGCCGGTATGTTCTTCATGCACCTTTTTCATGGGAAGTATTCACGGGCTACACCATTTTTATCCTTTTTTTTGCGGTTCCGCTGACGTTTAGGGCTGTCAAATCATTCAAACAGATCAAAATAAAATCGCCTCCTTTATATGCTTTCCCCTGGTGGGGATGGTTCGGCGTTATCGTCGGTATTGTATCATGGATATTGGCATGGACACGGTTTTCCTGGTTTGTCAAATTTCAACCTCACACCTTTACGCCGTTGTGGCTATCATTTATTCTGGTGATCAATGCGCTTTGCCATAGACAAACCGGGCGCTGCATGATGCTTGTTCGTACCCGGTTTTTTCTTTTACTATTCCCCATAAGTGCCGCGTTTTGGTGGTTTTTCGAATATCTTAACCGGTTTGTTCAGAACTGGACCTACACGGGTGTTCATTTCAGTTCCTGGGAGTATTTCTGGTATGCAACCCTTTCCTATTCAACCGTACTGCCGGCGGTTCTGGGAACACGAGACTTGATTAACACTGTTTTCTGGATTAAACCGGGATTTGATAGCTTCAAACCGTTTAAATGTTCCCATCCAACGATGTGGGCCCTTTTTTCACTTGCCATATCAGGAATCGGCCTTGGGTGCATCGGCGTGTGGCCGAATTATTTTTTCTCCCTGTTATGGATCTCACCACTGATCATCATTATTTCGCTTCAGACCCTGATGGGAGAAAAACATATTCTGTCAGACATGGCCGCTGGACATTGGGCCGCTGTAATATCATCCGCAATAGCGGCTCTTTTCTGCGGGGTTTTTTGGGAAATGTGGAACTACTTCAGTTTGGCCAAATGGGAATACAGCATTCCCTTTGTTCATCGCTTTAAGATCTTTGAGATGCCGATTCTGGGATATGCAGGGTATCTTCCCTTTGGATTGGAGTGTGCGGTGATTGGAGGGTTGGTAAAACGGTCTTTGACGATTAGCCCGGAAGAAATTTTTTAAGGTAAAATTCAGGTTAAAAAAAAGAGGCGCATTTATGTCACATGGTGCTGATTCTGTAAAAAGTATAATTTTTGCTCTATGTGCCAACCTGGCCATCGCCATTGCAAAGCTCATCGCTGCTGCGATTACAGGTTCCGGTTCCATGATGGCTGAATCCATTCATTCATTGGCGGACAGTGGCAACCAGCTTCTTTTGTTATTGGGCATCAAACGCGCAAAGCGACCCCCTACACCGGACTACCCCCTTGGTTTTGGAAAAACGGTTTTTTTCTGGTCCTTTATTGTCGCTTTAATGTTATTTAGTATGGGAGGGGTGTTTTCTATTTACGAAGGGTTCCACAAATTGCATCATCCTGAATCTTTGAACTATCCCTATGTAGCAATCGGTGTATTGTTTTTTTCCATCATTGCAGAGAGCGTTTCCATGTGGGGCTGCCTGCGGGAAGTCAACAAGGAGCGACGAGGAAGAACCTTAAAACAATGGTTTCAAGAAACCCGTCAAAGTGAACTGCTGGTTGTCTTTGGGGAAGATCTGGCGGCATTGCTCGGTTTATGCTTCGCCCTGATCGCAATCCTTTTAACCATTATCACGGGCAATCCTGCCTATGATGCTATGGGCAGTATTTTTATCGGCATTTTACTTGTGGTTATTGCTTTTGTTATCGGGATCGAAGTAAAGGCACTATTGATCGGCCAGAGTATCGAACCGGAACAAAGACTTCAAATGCTGGCGTTTTTACAAAACCGAGATGAAATAGATCAGGTCTTTAATTTGCTGACATTGCAGCTGGGAAAAGATGTGATGGTTGCCGTTAAAGCCAAAATGGTAAAAATGGATTCCGCCGATTCTCTTGTAAAGGCGATCAACCGTTGTGAAGTCGCACTAAAGGAGGTGTTTCCTCAGGTGCTATGGTTGTTTTTTGAACCTGATATAGAGGATTAACTAAAGTGAGAACTCAAGTTTCACACCCTTTTTATCCGCAAAAACCTTATCTCATGTCACTTGGGCCGTCTTATTCATCTGTTTATATATATTTTTTATATTTTCCTTTTCGAAAATTTTCATTCATTTTATAGCTATTGTCAGAATAACATTCCGTTTCAGCCACCTGATAATTTCGTTTAGATCGGCAAGAACTCGCAAACAAAAGCGCGTAAAAGAGAACATGG
>JBFESJ010000329.1:0-2661 GCA_041548585.1 Desulfobacterales bacterium
CGCTTTTAAGGCCGGTTGCCAGTCGTTCTGTCTTCTCATCTAAAGCTTCATAGAAACCGGGCGCATTGAGTTGCGTCAGTGTTGCGATGCCTGCAGCCATGGCCAGTGGATTGCCGGACAGGGTCCCGGCCTGATAAACCGGCCCCTGAGGGGCGATATGCTCCATGATATCACGTCTGCCGCCATAAGCACCCACCGGCAGCCCACCGCCGATGATTTTACCCAGGCATGTCAAATCCGGAGAAATCCCATATACGGACTGGGCACCCCCGTGCGCCACCCTGAACCCGGTCATCACCTCGTCGAATATCAGCAGACTGCCGCTTTTGTCGGTAAGGTCCCTTAACGCCTGAAGAAAACCGTCCACTGGCGTAACCAGTCCCATGTTCCCTGCAACAGGTTCAACAATGATGCATGCAATCTTTTCACCCTGGGCTTCCATTACCTTTGAAACACTCTCGATATCGTTATACGGCAGGGACAATGTATGGGCGACAAAAGATTTCGGAACGCCTGGACTTCCCGGAATACTCAATGTGGCAACACCCGAACCTGCCTCCACAAGAAGCGTGTCGGCATGACCATGATAACAGCCGTCAAATTTAATGATCGTATCTCTCCCGGTAAAACCGCGGGCAAGCCGTATCGCACTCATGGTGGCTTCAGTACCGGAATTTACCATGCGCACCATCTCCATGGATGAAACCGCATCAATGACCATTTCGGCAAGTTTTATTTCAAGCTCGGTGGGCGCACCAAAGCTGGTCCCTTTTTTTAAAGCCGAAGAAAGGGCGTCAACAACCGCGGGATGTCGATGGCCCAGGATCATTGGCCCCCAGGAACCAATATAATCGATAAATTCATTGCCGTCCTCATCAAAAATCATGCATCCTTCTGCGCGGTTGATAAAAATCGGTTTTGTCCCCACAGACTTACAGGCTCTGACAGGGCTGTTCACGCCACCGGGAATAATTTTCAATGCACGATCAAACAGAATATGGGATTTTTCGTAATTCATAGCTTCATTATCCTTTCAAGATGGTTATTAAATCTGTTGACTTTTTCCAAAAATTTTATTGAAAATAACAAACACTACGTAACAGGTCAAGCAGGCTTTTGGTTCCTAAATTCCGAATCATTTGATTTATACGATAAAACTGTAATATAAGTTTCAAAATCTTTGGCCTGTGGTCCTGTTTTTCAGTTTGTCTTCGTTAGTAATTGATAGATTTTATAAATAGCCAACGGGAGCACAAGTAAGCAAAACATCCTTGTCCTGTGGCAAGTTTTGTTTTCATATCTTTAGCACAAATATTGGCAAATCAAGGTTAGTTAGTGTCTGTCCAGAAATGAGATATTTTGTTCAAGATCAAGGCATGCGAGAAAATTAACCACCCCGATGGAAAATCTGTCGGGACAGGCACGCATATAATTGATATTCCGAGGATTAATTTTCGAGCATAACCCCAGAGAAATAGGCCATGCATTTCACGGGGCAGGCACAGAGACTTGTTCGCCTCACCGCCAGCGGCATCTTCGACCGGCGGGTTGGGCAAAATAGCCATTTATGGACGGGCAACAATAACATGGTAAAACGCAGATCCCCCGAACAACTGGCAAAGATCATATCTTACATCCTGGGACGTAACCCTGCTGAGTTCGGGTTGGTTCCGGACCTGGATGGATTTGTAAAAATCAAGGAGTTTCTAAAAGCTGTCTGGGAAGAAGAGGGATTAAAATATGTCCGCAAATCGAATATCAACGAAATCCTTACCACCCTGCCGGATCCCCCTGTTGAAATCAGGGGCAACCATATCCGTGCAAAATACCGTCAAAAATTGCCGGAACTCATTTTCGCTTCGAATCTTCCCAAGCTCCTCTATACCTGTGTAAGGAGAAAAGCATATCCAATTGTTCTGGATAAGGGGATATTCCCCATGGGCTTTAGCCATGTGATTCTCTCATCTGAACCTGAAATGGCTGAAAGAATGGGAAAACGAAAAGACCCGATGCCTGTACTTCTAGTGGTCCAGACCCAAAAATCATTGGATAACGGAATTACATTTTATGAAGCCGGAGAAACGCTTTATTTGGCAGCGTCGATCCCCCCGGAATGTTTTACCGGCCCTGCCTTGCCCAAACAAAAGGAGGTGCCCTCAAAACCTGTAACGCCTGAAGAGCAGGCATTGGAAAAGACACCCGGCAGTTTTTTAATGAAGCTCAAAGATACAAAAGCTTTTGACAAGACATCCAAACGGAAAAGGAAGCGAAAAGGGGCTGACTGGGGAAAAGAGCAAAAAAAGAGCAAAAAACGGGGACAAAAGCGGGAACGTCCGCCATGGCGCCAATAAAGGCCGGAAAAATCTTTTATCCAAAGTCCCGATAAAAAAATTGACAACCTTTTTTAAAATTGATATCAAAAATTTTTTTAAGTTAAATATATATTTCCATGGGCCGTTAGCTCAACTAGGCAGAGCACCTGACTCTTAATCAGTAGGTTATAGGTTCGATTCCTATACGGCCCACCACATTGAAATCATTATTAAAATAGCTCACTTTAAAGTGGGCTTTTTTATTGCCTGGGCAAGGTGGTGGGTAAAATTGTTGTTAAGATAAGGGATACTTTGTGGTAATAAATAGAAAGCTGGAGACGTCTAAGAG
>JBFESJ010000330.1:0-2660 GCA_041548585.1 Desulfobacterales bacterium
CCCACTTTTGCATTGGGCATGAGTCCTCTGGGACCGAGAAGCTTTCCTATTTTTCCGACAGACCCCATCATGTCAGGTGTTGCAACCGCTTTGTCAAAGCCGAACCATCCTTTTTTGATTTTTTCTATTAAATCATCGTTTCCGACAAAATCCGCACCTGCATCTATGGCTTCTTGTTCCTTCTCTCCTTTAGCAAATACGAGAACTTTCACCTCTTTGCCAAGACCATTCGGCAAAACGACGGTACCGCGAACCATCTGATCGGCATGTCTGGGGTCCACACCCAGTCGAACCGCGACATCAACCGTTTCATCGAATTTGGCATACGATGAATCGATTGCCATTTTGACGGCCTCGCTGAAACTGTGTTTTGCACTTGAATCAATTTTTTTACGTGATCCTAAATATTTTTTACCCCGCTTCGGCATGTTCTTATGTTCACTCCTTTTTTAAACGACTTCAATCCCCCTGCTTCTGGCCGTACCGGCAATAATATTACAGGCGGCATCCAAATCATTTGCATTTAAATCGACCATTTTTTGTTTGGCTATTTCTTCAAGCTGCTGTCGTGTGACCTTGCCGATTCTTTCGCGCTTTGGATCCCCGGCACCTTTTGCTATTTTTGCCGCTTTCTTTAAAAGCACAGATGCAGGCGGTGTTTTGGTTATAAAAGTAAATGATCTGTCCTGATAGACTGTAATCACAACCGGTGTGATTATGCCTTCATCGTTGGCAGTCCTGGCATTAAAAGCCTTACAGAAATCCATTATATTTACGCCGTGTTGCCCCAGGGCAGGACCAATCGGTGGCGATGGATTAGCCTGACCGGCTGCAACCTGCAGTTTTATCTGTGCCATAACCTTTTTTGCCATTTTTTCTTATTGCTCCTGTCTTTATGTCATTTGTACATCATAATAATTTACATTGGACGGCTGGAAACGATCTAACGCGATGTTTTCAGAAATCGTCATCAATGCGATTTTTTATCACAACGTGTCGGTATGTGTTGAATTCGACGTTGTGCGGATGAATTAAAGCTTTGTAACTTGGACGAATTCCAGTTCCACAGGCGTTGAGCGCCCGAATATACTCACAAGAACTCTTATTTTGCCCTTGTCCGGATTAACTTCGTCCACGACGCCGTTAAAATTTTTAAAAGGCCCGTCTATGACACGAATCTCGTCTCCGGTCTCAAAGAAATATTTTGGCTGGGGTTTAAGTTTCCCTGCTTCCATTCTATTTAAGATTTTCTGGGCCTCTTCGTCGGATATGGGGGTCGGTTTCTCCCGACCACCGAGGAACCCGGTGACTTTGGCGGTATTTGTTACAATGTGCCACGTTTCATCATCAAGCGCCATTCTGACCAGTATGTATCCCGGATAAAATTTACGAGAAGATGTTTTTCGTTTACCTTTTACAAGCTCAACGATTTCCTCGGTAGGGACAACCACCTCACCAAATTTTTCGGGTTGAGAAGAAGACGATATTCGTTCTTCCAGGGCGACTTTGACCTTGTTTTCAAACCCTGAATAAACATGAACTATATACCATTTAAGCGCCACTTTCCCCTTCTCCTCATATTATTTAAGAACCACCCGAATCAGGCTTGACAAACCGACATCGACCATCCCGAGAAAAATCGATACGATCATAACCAGAATAAGCACAACGACCGTTGAGCCGAGGGTTTGCTTACGTGTCGGCCATACGACCTTTTTTAGCTCCACCTTAACTTCTCTGAGAAACTGAAGTCCCTTATTGATGTACCCTTTAAACTTTCCGGGCTCAGCTTCGGCTCTGGTCAGCGCCTTTTGTCTGGATGAATAGGACTTTACCTTTAAACTTTTGATAGAACCTGCTGATAATTGCGTCTTTTTGGCAACAGCATCATTTCCTGCTTTAGTCGATGCCGTCCCTTCGGCACTCTGCTTTTTCTTTTTCTTTACTCTTTTTTTTCTTTGTAATCGTGCCATTATTTTTCTAAACTTAAATTTTCAGTAAAATGAAAAGGTCCTCTCCTTAACAACATCGTAAAAGTTTAACTGCCATAAAGATCTTAACTCGTTATCTGACCTTAAAACCTTGCCCTATACTCTCATTTTTTTGGCAGGCCAGGAGGGATTCGAACCCCCAACACCCGGATTTGGAGTCCGATGCTCTACCGTTAGAGCTACTGGCCTGCATGAGTTAACATTTCGGGCATCCTACCTTTTTGGAAATAAACGAACCATATTCTCCAAACTGTCTCATAAAGAAATCTATTTATTTGGTCTCTTTATGTATCGTATGTCTCCTACAAAATCTGCAATACTTGCTGAATTCCAGCTTGTCCGGCGTTGTACGTTTATTTTTGGTCGTCGTATAGTTTCTTCTTTTGCATTCATTACATGCAAGTGTAACAATTATTCTCACCAAAAGACTCCTTCAGCTGTTACTCGATAATCTCGCTTACCACACCGGCGCCGACCGTCCGACCGCCTTCCCTGATGGCAAACCTCAACTCCTTCTCCATCGCTATAGGCGTTATCAGCTCTGCCGTAATCGTTATATTGTCACCCGGCATGACCATCTCTACACCTTCCGGTAATGTCAAATTCCCCGTAACATCCGTCGTCCGAAAATAAAACTGCGGCCGATAACCACTGAAAAACGGCGTGTGA
>JBFESJ010000331.1:0-2640 GCA_041548585.1 Desulfobacterales bacterium
CCTTTGGTGGGGTTGTATGAATAACGGTCACAAGTTGCCGTAAGCCGCCGGATAATTTCGTTTCGGTCGGGAAGCTGTCTGAGCAAATTAGAGCGCGTTAAAGAGAACATCTTCGAAGTTTTTCAAATTAGAAAATAAAATCGAACGACGACACGATATTCTAAAAAGCCATGACCCTGTTCTTTTTTACGCGCTTTTGTTTGCGAGTTCTTGCCGATCTAAACGAAATTATCCGGCGGCTGAAACGGAATGTTATTCTGACAATAGCTATAAGTGACTTAACCCAACGATAAAAGCAAAAATTTGGCTTGTCAATAGCACTATTTGGCCACCAGCCGAGCCAACCACATGGTAAGCGGTGAGTAAAAGGTTATGATCAGCAGGTCGATCAGCAACAATGCCAAAAAAGGCACAATACGCCTGCTGATGGCAACCAGATTGTCACCGGAAATGGAGCCGGAGACGATGAGGCAGATTCCCATGGGCGGCGTGAGCATTCCAATAGCCAGGTTTGTGACAACGATGACCCCAAGCTGAACCATATCAATGCCCAGCGTAGAAACCATTGCCGTGATCATGGGGACCAGCAGGATCAAAGCAGCGGTTGTTTCCACAAATGTTCCGGCAACAAGCAGTATCAAATTGATGATCAACAGCAGCACAATTGGATGATGGGTTATGCCGAGCAGGTTCCCGGCAATGCCGGCAGGAATATCTTCAATGGCTGCAATCCAGCTGAATATCGAAGCTGTTGCGATGATAAACATGACAATGGATGATGTTATTGCGCCGTCCCTGAAAAGTCGGACAAGGTCTTTAACTTTGATTTTTTTGTATACAATAATACCGACAAAAAGCGCATAAGCCACTGCCACGGCTGCGGATTCGGTTGCCGTGAAGACGCCGAAAAGGATGCCGCCCAGAATAATCAACGGTGTTCCCAGCGCAAGTAGGGCCCGTTTGAAATTTTGCCCCACCCGGGTCATTGAAAATCGAGTCGTGGCAGCATACCCTTTTTTCCTGGAAATGTATGTCGAGACACCGACGAGGGTGATGCCGATGAGTACGCCCGGTAAAATTCCGCCGGCAAAAAGTTGCCCGATGGAGGCCCCGGTCAAAAAACCGAAAATAATCATGGGAATTGAAGGGGGAATAATAACGCCAATGGAACCTCCGGATGCCTGAACCGCAGCTGCAAAATCGGACTCATAGCCCGACTTTTTCATGGCCGGTATCAAAATGGCACCCACCGCAGCGGTATCGGCGGCTGCCGAGCCGGATATGCCTGCAAAAAACATGGCCGAAACGATCGTCACAGCGGCCAACCCTCCGGGGAGCCATCCCACAAGGGAGTTTGCAAAATCGATGATTCTGCGGCTGATCCCTCCGGCCTCCATGATAACCCCAACAAACATGAACAGCGGAACAGCCATGAGATGAAAGGAATCTATTCCCCCGAACATTCGCTGAACAACCATCATCAATGAAAAATCGCCCTGGATCAGAATCCCTAAAATGGATGCCATCCCGATAGCGATAGCGATGGGGGTATTGATGGCAAAAAGGAAAAGTAGGGAAAGAATTAAAATTTCAGTGGTCACGGCCCCTTCCTTTAATTTCATATATAAGAAATGTGACGCCGTGAATCATGAAAACAAGTCCGCTGATGGGAATAATACTGAAAATAATCCATTTGGGCAAATACAGTGCCGGGGATATTTGCAAACGAACAAAGTAAGAGAACTGAGTCCCGTAAATAATCATGACACCGAACAGGACCATTGAAATTAAGTGGATAACAATGGAAATCGTTTTTTGGAAAGAAGCCGGCATTCGAGCATAAACAATATCAATACCCGGATGGATGTTTCGGCGGTAGGCAACAGAAGCCCCCAGAAAAGTTAACCACACCAGAAGATATCGGGCCAGTTCTTCCGACCAGAATAGAGAATGATTTAATACATAACGACAAAAGACCTGGATGGCAACAACAATTGACATGGTAAAACCAAGTCCAAAGAGAACGTATTCGACCCAATGATTTATGGAGCGGCTTAACCGTTCGATAGCATCCATATTTTTACCTCAACTGAGGCTTTACGTTTTATTATGTTTAGGTTTAATTCAAAAGAATTTCGGAGGAAATAGTCCATCGCCATATATTTTCCTAAAAGGCGATATGAACCTTGACGGTGCAGCGTGCCCCAATATTTTAGGATTGGTGAAGTGTTTGATATAGTCCAAAAAGCCGTGCATTAAATCCTAAATATTGGGACACCGCGAAAAATCGTGTTTTTTACAAGCATATCGCCTTTTATGAAAACACATGACGATGATTTTTTACTGATAACATCATGTGAAAAACAATCATGTTATGAGTTTACATAAAAGTTTGGACATAAAACTTATTTTATAATATCCAGATATTAAAAGGTTTCCGATTCATAAATTTGAAATTTTTTCAGCGAGCATGCCGATCAATTTTTTTCAGTCACTATTTAGTGTTCATCCATAAATGTATTTCGATATAACCTAGTTTCCGATGCAGAAATTGGAAATTTTTTGCAAGGTCAAGAAAATCGAGGAATTACGCGTCCCGCCATCGGGCGGGAACAAGGAATTCCGCAGATTGACGCAGAG
>JBFESJ010000332.1:0-2516 GCA_041548585.1 Desulfobacterales bacterium
CATCGATCTGCCCTTTGATTACGAAGAAGTGGTCTCCATAACCGGTCCCGAATATGTTCGGAACCTTCACCGTGACGGAATAGCTGTCCTCCCGAATGAGGAACTGAAGAAAAATTTCGCGGATATTCTTTTGAGAGCCATTGAAAAGCCAACTTTCGCGAAGGTGTCGGGGGTTCAGGTTGCTGACAATTATTATCACCATATCGGCCATTCCTGGGTGCAACCATTGCAAGATGGATGGGTCCGGATCGGAATCGACGATTTCACCTCCAAGGTTTTTGGACCGCCGGATCCGATAAATCTTCCTCCTGTCGGAGACTTTTTGATGCAGGGCGAAGTGGGATGGGTTCTGAACCGCAATGATCACGAAGCCCCCATGCAGTCCCCTGTTTCTGGAATCGTTTTCGCTGTAAATGATAGAATAAAAGAGCAGCCCGAGATCACACATAATGATCCATATGGAGAAGGCTGGTTATTCCTTTTAAATCCTGTCAGCCTTAAGATCGATATGAAGTCGCTTTATCTGGGGAAAAAATGCTTCCAATGGATCGAAAATGAAATCCAGAATCTCCTGAAATTCCTTGGACCCAAGTGCGAGAGACTGGCAGCCACAGGCGGCGATCTGATTAACGATATCTACGGACATTTTCCAGAGATTGACTGGGACTGCCTGGTGAGGACGTTTCTGCGTACAAAAGAAAATAGCTAAAGTTTTGGACTGCACATACAATCTCGTGTTTTGGAAGGGAGACGTTGTTCATTTTTCTTTATGCCATCCCTGAAGGTTCGGGAAATTATTTCACCCATCTCTACTTAAGCAAGGAGGTTTCCTGTATTTGAAACCTCCTTTGCTGTTTTAATAAGATTGTGTTATAAATAGACATTTTATTTGATGAACGTGGCGCCAAGATTTAACACCTGAACCTTACACGAGTCAGGCAACAATTTCTATACTTCTAGTGCCTTATGAAAAAGGATACTATCCAAAAAAAAGACCCCCTGCGGCAAATCGAGCAGCTTAATATGCGGCTTGCCGCCTTAAATACAATATCCAAAATCATCAGCAGCAGTTTGAATTCCGATGAGATACTGGGCAGCACAATTGACAAAATCCTCGATGCCCCTGAGGTTGACGGTGTGAGTATTTATTTGTTGAATGATGGGGGAAAGGTTCTTAATCTGGCTGCTCATAAAGGACTTTCAGCCAATTTTACAAACAATCCGCTTATGAGATCTCGCAAGCCCGGAAACGGAATTCTGGGTCAGACCATACTTGATGGTGAACCAAGGGTGGTTGATAACACCCTGGAATCCATTGACCCCGATGTTGATCTTCTCATTGAAGAAGGCTTTCAATCCACCGTTTATATACCACTGACAACCAAGGGAGCATCCATAGGCGTGATGTGTGCATCCAGCTTGAACCCATACACGTTTTCATCCGTATTTGTTGAATTCTTGACCGTCATCGGCAACCATATCGGTGTTGCTTTGGATAATGCAAATATGCATAAAAACATAAAAGCAGCCTATCAGGATCTAAAGGAGGTCCAGGAACAGATTGTTTGGACGGAAAAACTGGCCTCTCTGGGCAAATTGGCCGCCACCATTGCTCATGAGATAAACAATCCACTTGCCGGAGTTTTGAACTATATCCGATTGATCATAAAGCAGCTTTCACGGAATCGCTTTACTCATGAAAAACTTGAGGATATTTCCCGATATTTGAAAATTATGGAATCTGAGACAGCCCGGTGCGGAGAAATCGTCAAAGACCTTCTGGCATTTGCCCGTCGGACTAAAATTACCATGGAGAATAATCGTATTGAAGACATTATCAATAAAACCCTGAATCTCATTTCCCATGAACTGGAAATGAAAGAACTTCAATTAAAAAAAAATATTGCGCCGAATCTCCCAAAAGTTAAATGCGATTTTAAACAGATCCAACAAGTTCTTTTAAACCTCATGTATAATGCGTCAGAAGCAATGCCAAGCGGAGGTACGCTAACCATAACAGCCAATAGAGCCAACGGGGCTAAAGCGCTTTTAGAGGTGGCAATTTCGGATACAGGCTGTGGCATTTCTGAAAAAGATATGGAAAATATTTTTGAGCCTTTTTTTACGACCAAAGAAGAGGGGAAAGGCGTAGGTCTTGGCCTTTCCGTGGTTTACGGTATCATCGCCAGACACAATGGTACCATTGCAGTGGAAAGTGAGCCTGGAAAGGGAAGCACTTTTACGATTCGGTTGCCGTGCAGCTGATGGTAAGGCAAGAGTAAAGAATCAACCCTCACGACAAGATTCAATTTGAGAGATCATTGAAACGCTTAGTTTATTTTAATTTCTTAAATCAAGTTTCGCACCCCTTCATTCAAAGAAAGCCTTATCTGATTTCGCTTTGGAAGGTTTTATTCAAATGAATTTCTCTGAAATCGGTCTATCGCCATATGATGAGTTTGCTCAAAAGCAATGATTTAGCGCTTCTCTGTTGTATGAAAAAAAGTCCTTAACAG
>JBFESJ010000333.1:0-2262 GCA_041548585.1 Desulfobacterales bacterium
GGTATCTGTTAAAAACTGCGGAAAAATATTGTGCTGTTTTAAGTATTCACTCACCGCATGGTAGTTGGCAAAGTCGCCGTTGTGGACCAGCGCTTCATCCAACCCGATAAAAGGATGTGCACCGCCGGGATGCCAGACCCTTCCCTTTGTAGGGTAGCGCTGGTGGGCAATCCATCCGTGAGCTTTAAAATCTTCCATACAGTAGTACTGGGTTGCTTGCTCGGCATACCCCACGATTTTTAAGATCATCATATTGCGACCGTGGGACAAAACAAAGGCCTGCTTTTCCCCCAAAGACGCATAAAACTTCTGGTTTAATCGAAAGGAGTTCTGGTAGATGAATTCATCTTCAGCTCGTCCGTGATCCAGGTCCTGAAGCGAATTTTCCGAAATAAAACGATCCAGAACATTCGGTTTTATCCGTACAAAATAGCGCCAGACATCCGGAGGCTTGACCTCTAAACCTTCTACTTCCCTGTGGTCATCGAGGGTGGAGATGCTTTCCGCTTTATGAACGTCCATAAAGGGTTTAATGGCCGATTCTTCCACATCCGGCCTGGAAGTCGGATCGAGAAGCGCGACTTGAAGCAGATAATGGGTGTCCAGGATTTCCTGGCTAACGCCCAAATTTTCTGCGGAAAGCCCCACGGCAGCGATACCGCCGCCTTTGCCGTTTCCGCGATTATGCATCTGAACCGACGGCTCATAAATATGACGGCCCCGAACGGGGATGGATGAAATAAAACCGGTAACACCGCATCCGCCCTCTTCAGCAGGCCTTTTAGAAGGGATTTCGCCATGGGGCAGACGGGCCCGAGATTTCAGTATGTTTTTAATTTTTGAATCCATACCGTGAAACATTATTCGTACCTCAATTATTTAATGAATATATTGAGACCTTTGAAAAATGTTCAATTTTGTTCAAGTCCAAGGCAGACGAAAATTTTAACCACAGACATACATGAAGTATTTCGAGGATTAAAATTTGAGCCTAACGCCGGAATTGGACAAAAGGGGATGTTTTTCAAAGGTCTCATATTATAAGCTCTGCTTGTGGTGCCGGTTGATAGTTTAATCTTTCTTCTTTATCCAGATAATCGAGATGGACCAGTAGATCGGATCGGCCCACCAGTTCTTTGATGCTGTTGAGGCCGTATTGCCTTAAAATTTCACACCACTGTTTTCGCCAGGCCGTGTACATGTTGACGATTCGTTGGGTGGCCCAATCTTCGGTAATCATGATACCCAGTTCATGGTCCGTAGTAGCGATGCCTCGGGCACAACCCCGTCCGCTTTCGCAATGACCGCATCGAACACATTCCAAAGCAACCAGCTCCGCAGTTCCGATAACCACGCCGTCAGCGCCAAGTGCAATGGCCTTTGCCACGTCCAGTGCATTGCGAATGCCGCCGCTGGCAATCAAGCAGACTTTGTCTCTAACACCTTCGTCCTTCAAAAAATTATGCACTTTGGGGATGGCGTACTCAATGGGCATAGCAATGTTCTTTTTTGCAATATCCGGTGCAGCACCGGTTCCACCGTAACTGCCGTCTAAATGAACAACATGGGCTCCGGCATAGTAGCTGCCCACCGCCACCATATCTACATCCGTTGGTGTTGAGACTTTGACGGAAACCAGTGTTTTTGGATTGATCTCCTTTACCCAATCCACATGCTTTTTATGATCTTCCACAGAATAGACGCTGTGAAACGGGAACGGAGAAAAGAGGGCATTCCCCACCACCGTTTCCCTCATGGCGGCAACTTCGGGGGTCACCTTATCGCCCAGCAAGTGGCCACCCAATCCAGGCTTGGCGCCCTGAGCATATTTGAATTCCACCATGGGCGTATGCAAAATGGTTTCTTCTCTGACACCGAATAAACCAGTGGCAATCTGGGTAATGACATGTTCGGCATACGGGAGCAATTCTTTCGGATAACCGCCTTCTCCAGTGCAGGTCAATGTGTTCAATAGCTTGGCCGCTCGTGCCCTGCTGACCATGACTGACAACGCAGTGGAACCGTACGACATGCCGCCGCCGTAACAGGGGATGCCGTTGATTACGTCCGGTCGGCCATCACCGCGTTTGTTCAAATTGATACTGGTGTCGATGTCCTCATCACCGAGGTTAAGGTAGTCACCCGGCTCCGGTGTTTTGAAGCGGATTTTATCAAAACCGCCACCAGAGTTGCCAAGGTTGTATTCCAGATCAACAATCGGAAGATTCGCTGTTTCTGCCATTTCCCCGTGTGCAATGAGCA
>JBFESJ010000334.1:0-2217 GCA_041548585.1 Desulfobacterales bacterium
AGATAATATCAGGTCAACTCGTTGGATTGGACCATCCTCTCTTCGAATTTGGGCTCCAAGATGCTTAAGGATTTTCAGCATCGAACTGTTTTCTGCCAGCATATATCCGATGAATTTACGAATTCCATTTTTGCGTGCACAATGAATTAATAAATTCAGAAGCTCTGTTCCCAGCCCTTGACTTTGATATTCATCAATTATTGTTAACGCAAATTCTGCCGTTTCAGGTTCGTCTTCTGCCCTGAAATATCGAGCGACCCCTATCCCAAACATGCCATCTTGACTTACAATATAAGCACACAAGGCCAAGTGATTCTTGTTATCAATTTTTGTCAAATGTTTCAGTTGACTGTTTGAGAGACAGCTTATAGGTACAAAAAATCGACGATATTTTGATTTGGTTGATAATTTTTCAAATCCAATCTTTAATTCCTCTTTGTCATCTTGGTTTAACATCCGAATTAATACGGGTGTCCCGTCTATTAATCTAAATTCAATTGGGTAATCAAACATTTTGATACCATTTTTTCTGTTTCCGATAGGCTTGAAATTCTTTGAGAATATATTTGCCCGGAAAGTCAGGAAGGGAAAGATAGTTTAACGTTCTCTTGATAAAAGAATCCATCAAACCGTTCAGCAAGTCATCTTTTTCCCGCTCGTCGATATAGTGGCGTTCCCTTTTTTGTTGGAAACAAACGGATTCCCCTAACGTGTTCCTAATTTCTTCAACACTGTAATGCGAAAGATGTTGATTTGTAAGCAGCGAATCGATCAGTGGAATATCGATCCGCGCAATCACCCCGACGTACCACCTGTCGCCGGCCAGTTTGCGGGAAATGTCATAAAAATCTAGTTTCAAACTATTACTGAGTTCTATGCTTTTTATCAATGTCTGTTCCATCTCTCATCCACCTGTTTGGGTTGTTTTTAGCTCTCCTTTTAAGCTAATTGAATAATGAGCATTCCCTTCCGGAAACATCAAGCGAGTGCCTTGTCGGTTACAGCGACTTGTTCTGCATACCCACTGTTTTTGATCTTTTGAAGTAGCTGTGCAGCAACCAGCCCAGGATAATTCCTACTGACAAAATCAGGGACATCAGCAATGCTCTTGACATCGACAGCGTCCAGAACAAAAACTTCATATCCACAACTGTGACATTCTGGATGATGAATAATACCGCCATTCCAGCCATGGCTATGCTAAATATCAGTTTAAAGTTCATGTTTTTTTCTCCTTATTTCACGCCATTCTACCATTTAATGAACAATTTCATACGGGACGATTTTGCTGATTGTACAACGTCCAAGTTTAATGAACCCTCTAAACCTTATTATCCTAAAATGGCTTTAAGATCCTCGTCAGCAGATGAAATTGGTTTGATATCAAAATTTTTAACCAAAGTATCCAGTACATTAGGTGTCAAAAAGGCCGGCAGGGAAGGTCCTAAACGGATGCCCTTGATGCCGAGATGTAATAGCGCCAGTAACACGCAAACTGCTTTTTGCTCGTACCAGGAAATGATAAGCGATAACGGCAATTCATTAACCTCCACATCGAAGGCTTTTGCCAGTGACAGTTGCGCCAAGCGTCTGTTTGTCTTGGCTTTCGTTTCTTCATTTTTGGATTTTTCCAGGCTCGCCTTTTCAGCTCCTTTAGTGGAAACCGCCATGCTTTACCTCTTGATCCATTTTTTTGTTGTCCTTAGGTTTGCGGCCGTCTTGCACCGTTCATCTACTTATGCATCGCTGCAGTCATCTCGTTCCCACCTTCCTAACTCAGATAGACACTCACTTTCAGAATTTGCGTTACCCCTCCGGCTGCGCTACGGAACCCGAGTAAAATACCTTGCACTCTTTACCCTGAATGAATTTCCACGCTTCCTCCAGCGGATTCGATACGGATCCGGCAATTGACTTAAAGATACTTTCCTTCTCTATCTGCGGTTTATGGAAGGACCCGTGCACCTTCTCGCTGTAAACGACGCACCCTCGTTTATCGAGGGCCGCTAAGGTTACGTCGACAAACCGCTCGTTGATGAAGTTCAATCCCCCTTTCATGGCAATCCTCTGCTTTTTTGAGGCAAGGGCTACATCTCGTGCCTCGGCAATGCCCTTTTTTACCTTCCAGTCCGAGACGAGTTTCCTGATGATTCCTTTTCCGCCCTGGGACTCTTCGTAAAGGCTTGCAAAATTGTAGCTCTTGGTAAGAGCTGGCCC
>JBFESJ010000335.1:0-2114 GCA_041548585.1 Desulfobacterales bacterium
ATGAAAGAGCGGTTTTTTTTCAACGGGATCCACATTCACGCTGCATGGATTACCGTAGGTCAAACTGTAAAGAATGCCGTCCATGTTGACCTTGGAACGGCAAACGCTGCGGTCCCCCGGTGACAGGAGACACCTGTTGGGACAGATACCGCACATGACCAGTTTGTTGTCCAGCTTTGTATAAAAAAATCCCTCTTTGGACCATTTCCACAGTGTTTCGGGTGCATCACCCTTAAACACATGGCCACGGATATCAACCGGACCCGCTGCCATAACGGTTTTTCCGGAAAATGGCCAGAAAGCACTGGCTGACATGGCGCTGCAGAGGAGACCCGCACCACAATACATAAACTGGCGTCGGCTAATTTTTTTCATGATGCATAAAAACAAGCATTAAACTTAACAGCTTTAGCCCGATTAGGCCGGCTGCTGCCCAGATGATTCCAAAATAGGGAATCAACATGACGCTGGTAATCAATGTACCGAAAGCTGCTCCGATTAAATCGGCGGAAAAGGTTCGACTTACCGCCAGCGCATCTCCACCCCGCAAATAGAGTGCCACCGGAAACTGAAAACCGCAGATTAGCGAAATCACAAAACCGTAAACAAGAAAAAAACTTGCCGGCAAACGATGACCGCCCTGTTTCAACACCACAATCAGCAGCCCCATGAGAATAATCAGCACAGCATCGGCAAGCGCCAGGGTCTGTTTGCTCCTGCTTTGCAGCCTGTTCCCGAACCAGGCACCGGGCAAAAGGCCGGCCAGAAAAACGGTGACGATTAGACCGATTTGCAAATAAATATAACCAAAAAAGATTTGAAATGCAAATATTACCAAAACTTCACTCCCCATCACCGTAAAGCCTGTGGAAAAGAGGACAAACTCTTCAACACTGATACAAAAAAAATAAATGATGCAAAGCAAGGCCAAAACCGCAATAAACCCCATGGGCGAAGTGGAAAACTTGGCAAACCATTGCAGAAACATCAGGCGCATTAACTGGGGAAAATAATCTCGGTTTTTAGGCGTCTTTGGATCTATGAGGGAATTTAAGCGTTCGATTCTTTCATCGGTCAAATTGCCGTAATAGTAACCCTTGACATAACGGGCATTGATACCTTTTTGAGCCAGAAGTGCCGGTATGTCTGTGTTCAGCGGCTGGGAACTACAAAGGAAAAATATTTTTTGTCCCGGCAGTAAAAGCACATGGTCGAAATAGTCGGACACAGTGTTATAAAGCGAAGAAAGCTTCTGGCGCTGGGGCTCGGCCAGGTAATTGTCAAACCCTTTCATGGCAAAACTCAACACCCCATTCGGGCTTAGGTGATGTCTGGCCAGTTCAAAAAATCTGTCGGTAAAAAATCTGTTGATTTGGAACGTATCGGGCTCACTCAGGTTGACGATGATCGCATCATAGACCTTGCTCGAACCTGCCAGATAGGCCCGACCGTCTTGATGAATGACATTCAGGCCGGGGATTCGTTTTATCAGTCCGAACCTGAATTGAACATCAGCCACCTTTGGATCGAGTTCCACATAATCAATGGAAGCCGAACGGTACTTTTCCAGTTCGACCATCATACCGCCTTCGGCGGAGATCAAAAGAATATTCTGAACCCGAGTCAATTGAGCCATAGGATAATGGATGGTTTCTTCTGCCATGGCCAAATTCTGGCTGCCGAACAGCGGGATGCCGCCGACAAACAGGGTGAACTGTTCCTGGTCTTGCTGAACTTCGATCCGTCCATACCGGGATTCGCTGTAATACACCAGGGAACCTTTGGGCGGAATTAGAGATGATGGCTCCAGAACAATTCCAAAAATTAGAATCGCAAACATCAAACCCGTTCCCAAATAAGTCGTCGCACGAAGCCGGGAATCGTTACGAAATAGCAAGTAGGTTAAGAGAAGTAGCGGCAAATTTGCCAAGAATACAGCCTTTAAAGGGGTCACCCAATACACAAGGGCAAACGAAAACAGGGCACCGCCGGAAACATCCCCCAAGTTATCCATAATATAGATCCGCGAGCCGGGATAATCCGGCGTCTGGGTCCGGATGACAAAAAGACTGTAGGGGAGAACAAAGCCGATCAATAGACAATAGGGGCCAATG
>JBFESJ010000336.1:0-2099 GCA_041548585.1 Desulfobacterales bacterium
AATAGCCCCGGATCTTCCTGTTATTATGCTGACGGGACACGGATCCGAAGAAGCAGCCAGAGACGGTATTCGATTCGGCGCCTATGATTATCTGACAAAACCCTGTGATTTTGAGGAGCTGATGGTCAAAATCAAGGAAGCATATCAACAACGGATTTGAAAGGAGAAGAAATGTTTATTAAGACGAAAACCTTCCAATTATGTTTTGCAGTTGCGCTTGGTATTATTGTTTTGCTGTTGCCCAGACCGGAGGGAACAAAATTTAAAATAACCGGTGATGATAACCGGTTGTTATTTCAGAATGTAAACAGTTACTTCACCTTGGTTCCTGCTGAAAAGGCGGATGCAAAAGAATATATTTTAGAAGCCGTAAAACCCGAACGTCCGGAATCCACGGCACAATTTCTGCAAGACACGGCGGCTCGACTCAAAATAGAAGAGGTCGAGGTCGATTATATCAATGGTCTTTCGCCAAAAGCCAAGCGATTTTTAGCGGTGCTGGTGGTGCTTATTTTTCTGTTTGTAGCGGAACCGATTCCTCTGGAGATTACGGCCATCTGTATCGGCGTTTTTCTCGTCTTTATGGGCATTAGTGATGTCAAAGGTGCTTGGGCACCGTATATGCATCCGGTGGTGGTGTTTATCATGTGTTGTTTAATTTTTGCCATCTCCCTGGATAAAGCCGGGATTACAAAACGACTCGGATATTTTATTGTCAAAAAAGCGGGAACCAGTGTTACCAAATTTACCTTTATTATTGCCATTAGCTTAGGAATATCTTCGTCATTTATGCATGATGCCGCGGCCTGCGCCATCGGAATTATAACCATGCTCCCCCTGATGCGGGCCGCCGGTATTGAGCCGCACACAAAGACGGCCAAGTTCATGATGCTGTCACTGCCCTTTGCCTGTTCTTGCGGCGGCATGGGATCCTTGATCGGTGGCGGTCGCTGTATGGTGGCGGCCGCGTTTCTTAAAGAATTTACCGGACTGGAGATCAGCTTTTTCGATTGGATAAAGTATGCCATGCCGGCGGCGATTATTTGCGTACCGGCAGCGGTGGGCATCGTTTATATGGTTTTTCGGCCGAATCCGAAGTATCAACTGCCTGTATTTGATGAGGAAATCGGTCCGTGGAGCACTCTGGAAAAAAAGACATTGATTATCATTGGGCTGACATTTGCGTTGTGGTTAACCAAAGGCTTTCACGGTATCCACTACTCGGTTACCGGAATGTTGGGCGTCGGCGCCCTGGTTCTTTTTGGCATCTTGAAATGGGAAGATATAAATGATAATCTTGAATGGGGAACCGCCCTCTTTATTTTCGGCGGCGGTATTTCCCTTGGCCTGGCCATGGGCTACTCTGGTGCGGCCACTTATTTTGCCAACCTGTTCTTTCCCCTGGTTCAGGGCGGCGGCTGGTTGTTGTTGTTTGCGGGTGTCGCTGTTTTCGGGGCCCTGGTTACCAATGCCATGGCCAACGTGGCGGCTGCAGCCTTGATTTTGCCCATCGTAATTCCCATGGCCAGGTTAGAGGGGGTAGACCCCACCGTTATTGCATTGTGCCTGGGTTTGGCCACCTCTTTTGCCATGCTTTTGGTGATCGGTTGTCCACCCAATGCCATTTCTTACAGCTATCGGTATTTTAAGGCATCGGATCTTACGAAAGTAGGAATTGTTGCCACGCCGATTTTGTTGATCATTTTGGGATTAGTTGCATCCACGTGGTGGAAAGTATTGGGGCTGGTGTAGTCAAATCTTCGATTTCAGATATCGGGAAATCGTTGTGTGGAAAAGGGTTGAGAAGAAAAATAATATTTGTAAAACGTCATTGCCGAGCGGAATAAACAAACATGCAAAACATACACCTTCTTCTTGTTGACGACGAAGACGATTTTCGCAATACCCTTGCCAAGCGTTTAATAAAAAAAGGCATTTCTCCGATGCAGGCGGAAAATGGAGAAAAAGCGATTGCCGTTCTTGAAAATAAACGCGTCGATGTCGTCGTATTGGATGTTAAAATGCCCGGAATGGATGGCATTGAGGTTCTTGGGTATATCAAGAAAAAATATCCGAAAACAGAAGTTATTTTTTTAACC
>JBFESJ010000337.1:0-2013 GCA_041548585.1 Desulfobacterales bacterium
CCGCTTTGGTAAATCCTAAAGCCGCACGGGCTTCTTCGATACGACTGGCAGCGATCATTAGGTCTTTATTATCCGTCAATGCCGTAGCAACCAATGAATATAAAACAGGATCATCAAACAATTCCCACCATTTCAAGTTAACCACTTCTTTGGATTCTGAATCGGAAAATCTAAAATTATGCGGTGTTTCCACAACAGGTTTTTTAAAATCAGGACCCATTGCACAACCTGTAAAAGATACAATAATCATCAGTGTAACGATTTGAGCCAATTTTTTCATTTCAATAACCATCATGATTCTTTTGGTTCAGGTCCTGATTGAAGATCTCGTTTCTGCTCATATTTGGCAATTTTGCCGATGAAAACAAACAGCATGGGATAAAAGAAAACCCCTAACAGCGTCGCGATAGACATTCCGCCCAACAATGCCATGCCCATAACGACTCTTGCCTCAGCGCCGGCACCGGAAGCAACAACCAGCGGCAGAACCCCTAATATAAAAGAAAACGCCGTCATCAATATGGGTCTGAATCTCAACTCCGCAGCTTTTACGGCCGCATCGAACAAAGAAAGACCTTTGTCAAATTCCAGCTTGGCAAACTCAACGATCAGTATGGCATTTTTGGCCGCCATGGCGATGAGCATCACCAGTGCAATCTGGGCAAAAACATTGAGTTCATAGCTTTGGCTGAACTGCCGGGATATAAATAATGCGATGAATGCACCAAAGATTGCAAAGGGGGTTCCCAAGAGGATACTAAAGGGCAAGGACCAGCTTTCGTACTGGGCGGCGAGAATAAGAAATACGAACAATAATGAAAACACGAAAACAATGGCACCCGTTCCGGAAGCCTTTTTTTCCTGAAACGACATGTTGCTCCACTCAAAGCCCATGTCCGCGGGAAGAATCTCCCCGGCTACGTCTTCAAGTGCATCCAATGCCTGTACCGAAGTATATCCGGGGGCCGGCCCCCCACTGAGTTCTATGGCTCTGTATAAATTAAATCGATTGGTATAATCCGGCCCGACAATTTCTTTGATATCGACAAATGCCGCTAAAGGAACGCTTTTGTTTTCTTTATTTTTAACGAAAAAAAGATTGATCTGGTCTTCATTTTGTCTGTACTTGGGTTCCGCCTGAATATAGGCTCTGTAAAGTCTTCCGAATCTGTTGAAATCATTTACATAGGACCCGCCAAGAAAGGCGCCGACGGTGGTATAAATATCATTTAAAGAAATACCCGCTTTGAGGACTTTGTCCCTGTCGATTTCCATGTATCGCTGGGGAACGGTTGCGCGAAACGTTGTAAATATACCACCGATTTCAGGTCGTTTCATGGCAGCCTGAATAAAATTTACCGTCTGTTTGGCCAAATAATCCGGTGTATTCCCTCCTTTGTCCTGAATCATCAGGGTAAATCCGGAACCACTTCCCAATCCGGGGATGGCCGGTGGTCCAAAGGCAAACACCTGCGCTTCATTAATGGCCAAGTGAAAATCAACGTTTAATCGTCTAACGATCTCCTTGGCGGTTTTCTCCCGTTCACCCCAATCTTTAAGGGAAACAAAAATAAAGCCGGAATTGGATGACATGCTGTTTGAAAGCAGACTGAATCCCGTGGCTGTGGTAATATATTCCACTTCATCGTATTTTTTTATAATTTTTTCAACTTTTTTGGCAACCGCGTCGGATCGTTGCAGGGATGCGGCATCCGGCAATTGTACGTTTACCAAAAGATACCCCATGTCTTCTTCGGGCATAAACCCGCCCGGAACCTTTTTCCCTAAAAATCCCATGGCAATGGCCACGATAAGGATAAATATCAATCCTCTGATTATTTTGCCCGCCACCATACGGGTAACACCCATATAGGCCCCGGTGGACCTGTCAAAGGCTTTGTTAAAAAGACGAAAGAACATGCCCAAAGGACCGCCGTACGGTTTCTGCTTCCGAAGCAGCAAAGAGCACAGGGCGGGACTTAAGGTTAAAGCATTAATAGATGAGAAAACCAC
>JBFESJ010000338.1:0-1792 GCA_041548585.1 Desulfobacterales bacterium
CACTGGGGCGATTCACGGGTGATTATGAAGCCGGTTCCCTATCACTGGGATGAAATGAAAATCGGGCCCGGCGCACCGCCCTTCAAAACCGACAAAGGCTGGCTTCATATTTACCATGGAGTCTTTAAAACGATGGCTGGGGCAGTGTATCGCCTTGGCGCCGCCCTGCACAACATTGATGATCCGGCAAAAATCATGGGCGTTTCTGATCAGTGGATACTTCAGCCCGAGGATCCCTGGGAAGTGAGCGGCTACGTGCCCAATGTTGTTTTTACATGTGGCGCTGTTCCTGAAGACGACGGTACGGTAAAAATTTACTGGGGCGGGGCTGATACCGTCATGTGCGCCGGCACGGCGGTTATTGATGACCTGGTAAAGCTTTGTCTGTCGGTATCCCGGCCGCCGCTGTAGCTCATTATTAAATATTATAGAAGGCTTATTCCAAATCAAGAAATCAATAATAAATTTCACAAACTGATCGAAATGAGTTTTAGAGGATGTGCTGGAATTGAAAGTCCCCCTGCTAAACAGACTTTCGATGCAGAGAACACAATATCAAACTACATTAAGGATACAGTGATATGAACGCAAAAAAGTATCTAAAGCTGAAAGTTAAAAGGAAAAAGACAAACATTCTGGGGGACACCTCACGCGTTATAACACGCCTTCATATTCCCGACGGGGCACATCGCATACTTAAAATCATTCAACGCGTAATAGACTTGCCTGACAGGACGGCCGAAAATCTTCTTTCACGAATATTACTTGATTTTTCAGGGCGACACAATGACATAAGACACGTTTTTGAGCGTCACCTAAATGAGGTGAAAGGTTATATTCCCCGGGATGCCGTGCTAAGCGAGGCCAAGATGGCTCTCATCGGGGCCTATTTTACCATGGAGTACTCCGTTGAATCGGCTGCCCTTTTTAACCCTTCAATTGTCCTCCACCCTGATCAAAGCCATCTGGACAAAGGCAGCTTGCGCTTTATCATGAGCCTGCGGGCAATTGGTGAAGGGCATGTTTCCTCTATTGTATTTCGCAGTGGCGTCCTTGACGAGTACAACACGTTTATCTTCGATCCGGTCAGCGATTATATCGAAAGGCCGGACGTCCGCCTAAATCCGATTTACGACCGGCATCTCTTCCAGCTGAAGCTCAACGAAATGGGGGCCTGCAATGAGGTAACGGCTCATCTTCTTGGCCAGTTGCCAGAAGATTTTGCCTATAATGAATTAAAAGAAAAAATTGGAGCGCTTCGTGCAAAAACCGTTTTCTCTGAGGAGCGCCAAAACGAAACTTTCGAGATCATCTCCTGGCTTGCCAACTCCAATTATGAGATGAACTTCCGAGCCGATCACCGAATATCCGAACGGGTTATCTTTCCCGTTTCGAAAAACGAAAGCAGAGGCATTGAAGACGCCCGGTTCGTGCAATTTTTTGATGACAACGGCGAAGTGACCTACTATGCGACCTATACGGCTTATAACGGCCTTAGAATCCTGCCGCAGCTCATAGAAACAAAAGATTTTACCAGATTTAAAATTATAACCCTCAACGGCAAAGCAGTAAAAAACAAGGGCATGGCTCTTTTTCCGCGCAAAATTAACGGCAGCTACGTTATGCTTTCCCGCCAGGACGGTGAAAATAATCATATCATGTTCTCAGACAATATCCATTTCTGGCAGGAGTCCAAAATCATCCAGGAGCCCACGCGTCCCTGGGAGTTTATTCAGATCGGCAACTGTGGATCGCCCCTGGAAACCGATCAAGGCTGGATCGTACTCACCCA
>JBFESJ010000339.1:0-1687 GCA_041548585.1 Desulfobacterales bacterium
GAAGATAAAAAAGGAACGATTAAAAAAGAAGATGTCCTTAGATCGTGTTGCCAATGAAACCGGTTTTTCAGTCGATTATCTGAAAGAAGTGGAGAGTGGTAAAAAAATTCCGCCGGTGGGCGCTCTTTTGCAGATTGCACGGGCAATGGAAATAGACTCGGGCTTTTTTCTGAAAGAACAGGAAACGAGCTTGAGACGTCGTATTAAAGCCTATACAAAGCGTACCGAAAATTATGCGTATACAACGCTAACCCCCGGTGCTGAGAATAAACATTTAAAGGCGTTCAAGGTTTCCATCGATGCCATGACAGATCATAAAGGGGTGGGATACCAACACGAAGGCGAAGAGTTCGTTTACGTACTGGCCGGAAAGATTGAAGTGGTTGTGGGAGATCATGTAAACAAACTCAATATGGGAGATTCGCTTCACTTTAATTCGGGAATTCGACACCAGTTGAGGAATGTTGGAAACGAAAAAGCCGAACTTCTCGTTGTCATCTATGGACCTTAGAAATCAAAATAATTTGGCTCAAGATTGTCAGAGATCGATGATTTCAGGCTTAAGGTTTTTGTCCGGATAGGTTGATGTGTCTTGGCCATTTAAAAATTGGTGTTCTAAAACAAAAGTTAAGAGGGAGCTATCCATGTCTTTTGCGCTTACTGATGAGCAGATCATGATTCAGACCATGGCCCGTGAATTTTCAAGAAAAGTTGTGGCTCTTACCGCTGCGGAACGCGATCGAACCAAGGAATTTCCGTCTGATAATCTAAAAAAGATGGGAGAATTGGGACTTATGGGAATGATGGTTCCGTTTGAGTATGAAGGGTCCGGAGCCGACACTGTGAGCTATGTACTGGCCCTTTCAGAGATTGCCTATTCCTGTGCTTCAACTGCGGTGGTTATGTCGGTTCACAATTCCATTGTGTGTGAAAGCATTTACCGGTTGGGAAGCGAGGAGCAAAAGGAAAGATATTTAAAACCCCTTGCAGCAGGAGATATTATCGGCGCTTTTGCCATGACCGAACCCCATGCGGGATCCGATCCGGTAAGACAGTCGACCACGGCTGTTCGAAAAGGGAATGAATATATTATCAATGGCACAAAACGTTTTACTACATCGGGTCGGAATGCAGGTCTGATTATTGTAACCGCCATCACAGATGAAGAAAAACGTCACCATGGTATCAGTGCGTTTTTGGTTGAGAAGGGCACGCCTGGATTTGCCGTGGGCAACGAAGAAGATAAAATGGGACTTCGTGCTTCCGATACAACGGATCTTATTTTTAACAATTGCACAGTTCCCGTTGAAAACATACTGGGAGAAGAAGGGGACGGATTCAAAATTGCCATGAGAGCCCTGGACGGCGGACGTATTGGTATCGCAGCCCAGTCGATAGGTGTTGCACAGGCGGCATTCGATGCGGCTGTTAAGTATGCTAAAAATCGGGAGCAGTTCGGGCAGCCGATTTCAAAATTCCAGGGGTTGCGATGGATCATCGCGGATATGGCCACGGAAATTGAAGCGGCTCGTCAGTTGATGCTTTCCGCCGCAGCCATGAAGGACAGGGGAGAAAAGTATACGGCACAGGCGTCCATGGCAAAGTTGTTTGCTTCCGAGATGGTTAACAGGGTTACGGCAAAAGCGCTTCAGATGCACGGCGGGTACGGATTTATTAAAGACTATCC